>NZ_JAWXXJ010000006.1:0-78087 GCF_034335085.1 Acutalibacter caecimuris
TTGGAGAGGTATTGCTACTCGTTATGCCAAAACCTCGGATGCTTTTATCGCCGCGGTACACGTCCGTTGTATCGCCATTTGGGCTGCTATCCGCACTTAATTCGTGTAGACACTATCTAGGCGAAAAAGCAAACTGCTTTTGCCGCCCTTGGTTCGGTAGCGCTGCTCCGTTTCCAGCAGTTCTGCTTTCCTCAAATCTTGCAAGGCCCTTCGCACTGTAGACTGGGACAGCTTTAACTCCCTGGCAATAGTAGGAATGGCAGGCCAACACTCACCATCTCTGTTCGCCCGGTCTGCCAGATAGATATAAACTGCCACGGCCCGGTGCTGCAAATCCATCTTGTAGAGAAAATCAAACCGGCCCATCCTGCACTACCTCTGATTCACGGTTGTGGGGAGCAACTTCTTTTAATGGTCTATTTTGCCTGTTGGCGGGGCCTTTATGCTTTGAGGAGCGCTTGCGCTGTTTTTGCGAGGGAGCGTCCTGACTCTGTCCACCAGCGGGCGTATCCTCTGGCGGTGTATCATCCTCCTTCAGCCAATCAGGATGGTACTTCAGCACAATGGCCTGGAGTAGTTCGTTTTTCTCTGCGTAAGCTACCTTACGATTGCCGTTCTCCGGGACAGCGTATTGCTCATCAAACTGGATACCCCAATCGAAATACAGCTTGAGTCTGACCTTCATGGGGTAGAAGCCGGTTTTCATCACGATACGGTGGGCTTTCCCGCGTATCGTGGGGAGGATACGGGCTTACCACGTTCCGCATAATTGATAAAACGGCAACTTAGGCTCCGCCTCTCCGCCGACAGTCTTGTGTCCGTGTATCCCCACTCGAAAAGAGAATATCCGACTGCGCACCATTTTGGTTCAGGCCAGTCAGCAGCTTTGGCCTGTTCAGCGTAACGACGTTTATCAGCGGTTCACATTTGTTAGCCATATTGC
The DNA here is from genome assembly GCF_034335085.1 of Acutalibacter caecimuris. NCBI lineage: Bacteria > Bacillati > Bacillota > Clostridia > Eubacteriales > Acutalibacteraceae > Acutalibacter > Acutalibacter caecimuris. The sequence goes on from NZ_JAWXXJ010000006.1 coordinate 944, forward strand.
CAAGACCAGCTCCCAAACCGTATTGTGCTAACAGCTTCGCCGTCCCCTCACGGTTCCAGCTTCTCCCTTTCGGGTGGGCTACCTTGTCCTATCCGCTCCCTCATAGCACTTGCGCGCCACTTCGGGGATAGTAGGTCTTGCTAACGGAATAGCAAGTTCAATCACCTTCCGGCGTTGCACAATCAATTATGCGACGACGTGTCGCACCTCGAGTTCGCTGTCGAGGAATGAATTGAGACGAGACAGCGCCGTGCCCATCACACTTGCCATGGATTCCTTGGAGGTGTTCAGCGCGGCTCCTGCAAACCACTTTGCCTTGTGATCATTGGGCAGCATTGCCATGAGCTGCTGGAACTGGTTCTGCCCCTTCTGCTGAGAGGGTGCCAGCAACTCTTGGATGATTTTGAACACCGACACGATGTGACGTTTTTGTGGTTCGCAGAATTCTGCCACCAGCAAAATTGTTGCCGTCAGCAGACCTTCAGCGGCATCGTAGAAGTAGGCATTGTCCCCAAAGGACGCGCCGTCCATGCCGGACATGATAATGGTCTTTGCGATGATTTTTGCGTACTTTTCAGCCTTTGCCTTGTATGCCAGCTGGTCGGGGTATTCGAGATAGGCATCCATATATTTGTTTACCAGGTGGAGCAGGTTGTTACCGTGGGAGCGGGTGGGATTGCGCAGGTCGATTACCGAAACATGGTAGCCGTATCTTTCTGCAATGGCGCCATAATTTCGTGCCAGGTTTTGCGATAGGTAATCCTTTGAAATAATCTCCGGATTTTCCCCCGCTTAGCACCGTGCGCGACAGTTTCCCATCACACGGCGCCCCATCAAACATTACCTATATTCGATTTTACAGTTGCCAACCAATGAGCGAAATTTATTCAGCTTGGCAAAATTCAGTTTCACGTCTTTCAACTTGTCCAGGTGTTTTTGTATGGTGTTAGGGTCAGTAGCGTGAATGAGCTTATGTACATCACCGGTTACCAGCGCCAGGTTTGAATAATTATCCAACCCTTTATTGGCCTTTGGAACTTGGTGATGTACCTCCATATCTCCTAACCTTAGTGGCTCTTTAGAAATTGCGCATTTCCCACGCTGGGAAACGTACAGAGAGATACGGTTATCGTTCAATTCCGCGCTCTGCCCTTGGATGGGATTTTCCATTATCTGCTGCAAAATATACGGACTGACCGCTTTTTGCAATTCATGGATTTTAGCCCTTCCGATTTCTGTATAGCTGCTTTATTTCTTGAGAAAAGCATATGGGCGGTGTCGTAGATATTTTACGAACCGGAAACAGCGCGATTCCCGCCACATTGATAACCTTTCCTTTGAAACTACCATAATATTCCTGAAATGCCTGTCCGCGAAAGCCGTTGTCACTTCGGTATCTTTTCGTTCTGCATAATAGCCGTTTTCTGACACCGAAGGCGATTCGGTCAAAGTCAAGATTGACATTTGTAGCAACCTTATAATACTGGTGCAGGCCGAGCACCGTGGCGTTGAACCGCATAGCGCTTTGCTGGTCTGGCTTTTTGCCCAACAAATCAATCGCGCCACGGATTTTTGCCCTGCATTTTTCCTGTGCCTTGTCTGTCATGTGGGATTTTATGACCCATCCTCCGCTCTTTGGGCGGAGCTTTAGCTTGAAACCCAAGAACTCAGAATACTGCTTTTTGAGATTTACGATTTTTGACTTTTCAGGACTGATTTCCAATCCCAGTCGTTCTTTCATCCATAACCGAGTACCCTCAAACAACCGAACCGCCTCGTTTCTCGTTTTACAAAACAGTTTGAAGTCGTCTGCATACCGTACAATGAATACGTGCTTTAAGCTGCTTGTACGGTTCAGGGTACTATAGCGGCTTTCATCACTTTTGTATGGCCTGTGTGTGGGCTGTGTTTCCCACTGGCTTGCGACCCACCAACCGCTGCCCACGTCGATATACTCGTCGCACTCGCCGTCGTCAAGCTGGCCCACCAGGGGGCAGTAGAACGTCAGCTTGACCGGCCCGGCGGCCTGGGTCATCTCACGGATGTCATCGAACAACATTTCTTTTGTCAGGTACTGGTTGTGGACGATATTCTGCTCCAGCTCAGTGAGAATTTCTTCTCTGGCGGTGCTGACAGCAAAGGCCACAGTGTTGGCGTCGGCAAGGGTGTCGTTCTTGCTGAACACTCGCAACAGGCGGCTGCCGATCTCGCTGTCGGAGGACAGCTTGACCTCCACATCCTTATCCTCGTGGAGCAGGATATTCTTGGGAGGCTTGCTGATGCCTGCCTCGCGCATATCGTGGTAGAGCTGATGAATGCCGGTGGGCAGCTCCCGCACAAGTGCTGCCCCGGCTTTATTGGTAATTTTGACTTTTATCATGCTAAATCCCCCTCATTGCAAGGTCCAGGTCATCGTCCAAAATCATTTCCAGCGAACAGCCGCTGTCCATGCACACGAAGCCGCCCTCAACAAACTGCCCCTCACGATCTTCGCTGATCTGGTTACCCAGAGCGTCAAAGTCGATATAGTCTGCCAACTCCGGCGAAGCGCTGTACTCGCTGTGGTGATCCACAAAATGTTGGCCTACATCCTCATCCGTCTCCGCGCCCTTGATGAACACAATATCGTCCAGATGCCGGGCTATTCTCATGACCTCTCCGCTACTGGAAACGTCGGCATACTCCGCGACCGCCGCCAGTTTTTCAAAGCCCTCTGTGGTTCTCGGAAACGCGTCAGCCAGTTCATTTGCCACCCCGAGCCCATGATCCCGCAGCATGGTTTCCAGGTGCTGTATCCAGGTTGGATCGTCCAGCATAAAATCCGTGAAAGTGAATTTACACATATCCGGACTTGACGCTTTCAGCCGCCTGGCCGCTTTGATGATGGCAAGTTCATCTTCCGGCAGGTACAGGTACTCGGTTTTGGGGCCGTACTCCATCTTTGCGACGGCAATAATGTCCCGGCGGGGCTCGCAGTAGGGGAAAGTGGCACCGTGGTAGACTTCCCGGTATGGTGTGCCCTTGCTCATGAAGAGCAGGCCGTAGGTGGTGGGAGTCCCATTCCCGCTGGTCAGCAGGTCACGGCCTGCCTGCTCGAAGTCGAGTTTGTCGATTTCGGAAGCGGGCAGAGCGCCCATCTTATTGAGCAGATATTTCCTGCCCACAGCAGCTAGGTCCGTGACGTTTTGCACCAGCGTGTACCTTTCCATGTTGAAGGACAGGTTGATGAGGGCTTTGAGGTCTGACGGCTGCCCCACCTGCACCGCTGCAAAAAATTGGTCTTGCTCGTATGGGGTGAACCGCTCGAGGTTTTTGGCGAGGAAGTTCAGTTCGTCCAGATCGATCTCCTTCCCATTCAGCATGGCCAGCGTCTCTGGAGATAGCTCGTCGGCGGTGACTTTGAAGGGTGCGGTGCGGAACGCCTTGACAAGCGCCTTTTGAATTTCTGCTTCACGCAGGGGGAGGGTCAGCGTGGTCCGCATGGGGCCGTGCCAGATTTTTAGGGTTATCATAGGTTCAGCTCCTTCCTGAAATAAAAAAAGCCGGTCGCTTGTTTTTGGGAGTTAGCTCCCAGCGACCGGCTATGTATTTCTGTGGCGAGAGGGCCAGCATTTTTTCTTCTGCTGGCCCTCTCGTTTTCTTTATTCTGTTGTTGTGAGAGTTCGGTTCCTGCCGCAAAGCTAAAAAGCCGTTTTACCATCCACGTTTTCGCACTTTCGATATCCAGCCCTTTGAGATGCAAAAAACCGCGCCATGGCGCGGTTTTTTGCCCAAATATCTTTTTGGTTTTCCTAGGATGGCTGGGCTGGCGAGATTCGAACTCACGGGTGACGGAGTCAAAGTCCGTTGCCTTACCGCTTGGCGACAGCCCAATATGACAGGTACGGAGCCTAATCACAAGAATTAAACTCCGTACCTTTTGTGTGGGGTGGAAGATGGGACTCGAACCCACGGTCTCCAGAGCCACAATCTGGCGCTTTAACCAACTAAGCTACATCCACCATACCATAACAGGTTACGTTCTCAACATTTGAAAGGGAAAGCCGACCCTCGCGGGCAAAACAGGCCTGCCCGCAAAGGCGCTCCACTGGCGCGCCAAAAGGGACTCGAACCCCTGGCCTACTGCTTAGAAGGCAGTTGCTCTATCCAACTGAGCTATTGGCGCACATAGGGGGACGGTTTCCGACCGCCTGTGTTTCGGCCTTCCGGCCCCAAAGATGGAGCGGGTGATGGGAATCGAACCCACACGACCAGCTTGGAAGGCTGGGGTTCTACCACTGAACTACACCCGCACAAGGCAACATCCACCACTGTAAAAACCGCCAACAACTACTGGCACTTTTTACACGGCCCGCTTTTTGCCGATGTTTCCCGTTTACCCGACTATTATAGCACAACCCCGCGGGTTCGTCAAGCATAATTTCACTTAACTACCTGATAAATGCAAACCGTGTGCAAAACGCTGCCTGCCAGTACAAACAGGTGGAAAACCGCGTGCATATACGGCAGCTTTTTCCCCAAGCCGTACAGCACCGCGCCTATGGTGTACAGGACGCCCCCCAGCAGCAGGCACCAAAACCCTGTTTCACTGATGTTCTGCCGCAGCGTCCGCATACCCAGCACTACCACCCAGCCCATGCACAGGTAGCAGGCCATGGAAAATACTTTGAACCGCTCCACACTGACCGCGTTGAGGATGACCCCGACCACCGCCGCGGCCCATACCACCCCAAACATGGCCCAGCCCCCGGCGCCACCCATGCCCACCAGGGTGATGGGTGTGTAGGTGCCCGCTATCAGCAGGAAAATCGTGCAATGGTCCAGGGAGCGGAATACCTTTTTGGCGCGGTTCAGCCCCAGGCCGTGGTAAATGGCGGAGATGGTATAGAGCAATCCCATGGTGCTTCCATAAATAGACACCGCACTGACCGTAAGGGGCGTATGGTCGCAAAATACCAACAGCAGCACCAGCGCCCCCACTGCCAAAAGTGCCGAAACCCCGTGGGAAACCGAGGAGAATATCTCCTCCCCCAATGAGTACCGGGGTAGGCCCATCGCCGCGCAGCGGTCACGGCGGGCCTCTGCCTTACACAGGTTTTTGATCTTTACGGTGTTCTCCATGCCATTTACCTCCTTTGGCTCTTGCAATGATTATACATAGTTTTAAAAACCGTCTGTATTTGTATTATACACCGAACTTTTCAAAAAATCAACCCCTATATCAGTTTTTTAAAAAAGCAGCTCCCCCACCCGGCAGGTAAGGGAGCCTTTTCCTTATAGAATATGCACGTTCCGGGCGCGGCCAGGGGCTGCCGCCTTTAGTCCTCCAGTTGGGCGGTATACAGGTGGTAGTACTTACCCTTTTGGGCCAGCAACTCCTTATGGGTGCCCATTTCGGCAATTCCCTTATCCGATATATAGAGGATCCGGTCGCAGTTCTTGATGGTAGAGAGCCGGTGGGCGATAATGAACGAGGTGCGCCCCTTCAGCAGCGCTTGCAGGCCCTGCTGCACAAGCTTTTCCGTTTTGGCATCAATGGAGGAGGTGGCCTCGTCCAGCACCAGGATCTTCGGGTCGCTGAGCAGGGTGCGGGCAAAGGCCACCAACTGCCGCTGGCCCTGGGAGAGCCGGGAGCCCCGCTCGTTTACCTGGGTGTTGTAGCCGTCCTCCATCTGGCTGATGAACTCATGGGCACACACGGTCTTGGCCGCGGCGATAACCTCTTCGTCTGTGGCGTCCAGCCGGCCGTAGCGGATGTTATCCAGAATGCTGCCGGAGAAAATAAAGCTGTCCTGCAACATGATGCCCATCTGGCTGCGCAGGGAGTGCAGCGTTACCTGGGAGATGTCGTGGCCGTCCAGCAGCACCGCGCCGCCGGTCAGGTTATAGAACCGGGACAGCAGGTTTACCACCGTGGTCTTGCCAGCGCCGGTGGGGCCCACCAGGGCTACGGATTCCCCCGGCTCCACGTGCAGGTCAAAGCCTTCCAGCACATTCACGGTGCCGTCATAAGAGAAGGTGACATCCGCAAAGTCCACCCCGCCCCGGATTGGCGGCAACTCCCCGGCGCCGGGGGCGTCATCTACCGTAACGGGCTCATCCAGCATCTCAAAGATACGTTCCAGGTACGCCACCGCGTTGATAAAGGTGTTGTACAGGTTGGAAAGGCTTAACATGGGCTGCCAAAACCGCCAGGCATAAGAGGAAATGGCGATGATGGTGCCGATCTGCATGGCAGGCCCCAAAGTCAGCAGCCCTACCAGGTACATGGCCCCCACCACCCAGGTGGAGATATTGTCCACCGACACCCAGATCAGGTTGGAGGTATACTGGGCTTTCATCCAGGTGCGGTAGCAGTTTTTATTCAGCCTGTCATAGATGCCCGCGTTCTCCTCCTCCCGGGTAAAGGCCTGGGTGATCTTCATGCCGTCCAGGCTCTCATGCAGGTAGGCGTTCAGGTTGGAGCTTTTGTTGGACACATCCTGCCAGGCCCGGCGCTGGGCGGGCTTGACCAGGAAAATGACCACCAGCAGCAGGGGCACCCCGGCCACCACCACCAAAGACAGCCGCCAATCGCAGATAAACATAAACACGGCAATGAGAACCAGGTTGAATATCTCCAGCACAAAGTTTACAATGCCGTTGGACAGGGCGTCTGACACGCTGTTTACGTAGTTGATGACCCTGGTCAGTATCTTCCCGTGGGGCCGGTCGTCATAGAACTGGAAGGGCAGCTTTTGCAGGTGGGCAAACAGGTCCTTGCGGATGTCGTAGATGATCTCCTGCCCCACCTCAATCATGTACTTGCTGCGCACCCTGGCAAACAGGATAGAGGTGATGATGGCGGCCAGCATACACACCGAAAGCACCACCAGTTCTTTCACATCCCGGTTGGGCACCGACACATTGATGCCCCGCTGGATTAGCAGCGGGCCCACCAGCGCCGCTGCCGCTGACACAGCCGAGTACACCAGCGACAGGGCCATTTTCTTTTTGTGCCGGCCAATATAGGTGCCGGCCCGTAGCAGGTGCTTTATATTAAATGGGGTTTCCAGGTTTTCGTCCACATCAAAGCGGTTTCTGGCCATTTAGCCCACCTCCTTTTCCCCGGCCTCGTCCTGGCCGTTTTGCAACAGGAATACTTCCCGGTAATAGCCGGGCTTTTGGGAGAGCTCCTGGTGGGTGCCCACCTCGGTGATCTTCCCATCCTCAATTACCACCACCTTGTCGGCCCGTTTGGTGGTGGATATCCGCTGGGCCACGATGATCTTGGTGCAGGGGAAGTCCAAATTGGCCAACTGCTCCTGGATGTACTTCTCGGTTTCCAAGTCCACGGCGCTGGTGGTATCGTCCAAAATCAGCACGCTGGGCCGCACAGCCAGGGCCCTGGCCAGGGCAATACGCTGCTTTTGCCCGCCGGAAAGCCCGGTACCCCGTTCGCCGATCACCGTATCAAAGCCATCTGGCAGTTTTTCGGCAAACTCCACATCCGCCATTTTGGCATAGCGGCGCATTTCCTCTTCGGGCATAGCGCTGTTGCCGTAGGCGATGTTCCCGTCTACCGTATCGGAGAACAGGAATACATCCTGGGTGGCAATGCCAATCGCCGACCGCAAGGCTTTCAAATCATACCGCCGCACCGGTATGCCGTCCAGTTCCACCACCCCTGCGGTAGGGTCGGAGAAACGGGGGATCAGGCTGACCAAAGAGGTCTTGCCCGCGCCGGTGGGGCCCATAATGGCCACGGTTTCCCCCGGCTCAATGGTCAAGTCAATGCCCTCTAGCACCTGGCTGCCGTGCAGCCTGAGCCCGGCCTCTTTAAACTCCACCTTGCCCCTTACCCGGCCCTTGGGCAGCACCGCGTCCGGGCGGGATACAATGGTGGACTTGGCGTAGTACAGCTCGATGATCTTGCTGGCGCTGGCAAAGAACCTTTGCAGGTCGTTCAGGTGCATACCCAGGGTGCGCATGGGGTCGCTGAGGGTCCAGGTCAGCCCGTTGAACAGGGTAAAGGCCCCGATGCTGATGCGCCCGTTGATCAGGAACACGCCCCCCACCAGCAGCACCGCAATGGACAGGGACTGGGAGAGGGTGTCTATGTAGGGGCTGAACTTCAGCCACAGCAGAGAGGCTGTTTTGTTGGCCTCTTTGTAGTCCCGGTTTTTCTCGTCAAACTGGGCGATCTCATAGTCCTCCCGTGCAAAGGCCTTTACCACCCGGTTGCCGGAAATATTCTCCTGGGCCGCGGTATTCAGCCGGGAGAGCTTTTCCCGCAGTTCTACATAAAGAGGGTGCACCCGTTTGGAGAACAGGTAGGTCAGCAGGAAGATCAGCGGCGTAACGGCCAGCATACACAGGGCAAACAGCCAGTCTGTTACAAAAAAGGTGACGGTGGTGGTCAGGAACAGCACCGTGCAGCTAATCAACTGCCGGATGACCCAGCACACCGCGTGGCGGATCATGTCCATGTCGCCGGTCAGGCGGGTCATCAGGTCGCCGGTGCGGTACCGGCCGTAAAACGCCTGGTCCTGCTCCTGCATATTCTTATACAGGTCCCGGCGCAACTGGTAAACCAGCTTTTGCGAGCAGGTTTCGTAGGTCATTACGGACAGGTAGCCGAACCCTGTGCGCGCCAGGGTAAAGCCCACCAGCAGGGCTACCAGCCCCCCCAGCCGGCGCACAGCCCCTGGGCTAACGGCGCCGCTCTCTTTTAGGGGTGTAAAGACGGTGTCCATGATGTTGGCGGTGATCATAGAGTTGCCCAGGGCCATTACGGCCAGCAGGGCAGTGGAGAACAGGGCGAACACATAGCGCTTGTGGTTCCCGGCCATGCGCGTCCAGACCCATCTGAGCTGGAACATAAGCGTTTCCTCCTGCAGCATAGCGCTGCAATTATGATTTTTCCCCACCCTGCGTCCAGGACGGGTTTCCAAAGTTCTTTCTATTATAGCGGACGGGCAGAAAAATGAAAGGGGTTTTGTTCAAAAAATCATTTTTCAGCGCTATGACGGGATTTTGTCCACCCACACGGGCTGTTCTGTGCGTTTGGTGAATACGGGCCTATTACCAGCTTGCAAAAAGGGCCGGGCATATGCTGCCCGGCCCCTCTGCCGCCCTATGGCTGCAAGCCCTCCCGGACTTGCCCCTGGCCCTCATCCTCTCCATCCTCCTCATACGCCAGAATATCCCCCGGCTGGCAGCCAAGCGCCTTGCACAGGGCCGCCAAAGTAGAGAAACGGATGGCGTTTACCCGGTTGTTCTTGATCTTCGACAGGTTCACGTTGGTGATGCCTACCTCTGCCGCCAACTGGTTCAGGGAGATCTTCCGCTCCACCATCACCCGGTCCAACCGCAATATAATGTGTCCCATATGCCCTCCTTATACCAGCCCGTCTACGTCCTCCTGCATCCGCACCCCCAGCGCAAATACCTGGGACAGGCACAGCACCACAATGCCCGTTGTCAGCCCGCCAAGGCCGGCGCTGGTTTCCACCAGTTCCGGGCCTATAACCAGCGCCGCAATAAACCCTGCCGTCATCTGCACCACGGTAGTGGCGATGAAAAGGGCGCCGATCTCCCACATCATCCGCACATTGCCCTTCTGGAAGGGCGTTTCCCCCTGGGCGGTGCGCAGCATCCGGTTGGCGTTGCGGAACACCCGTGCCATCAGCCCCAGCAGCACGGCAGCGGTGAGGAAAAAAATCACCACCGCCGGCCGGATGACCTCTCCGCCCGGCCCGGCAATTACAATGGAGAACCCCTGCACCGCCAGCGTTTCCCCGGCCTCTACCCCGAACACCCATTGGCCGGGCAAGTGGGGATCCAGTACAAAAAGGGCCAGCCCTACCAGCATACCCACTGCCCCCACGATGTACGCTACCTCCCCCAGCTTTGTCAGCACCGTTGCGATACGGTACAGGACCTGCGCGCGTTTCTCTTCTTTCGTCATCCTTGAGCACCTCCGTTTTTCTTGGTGCTCCTATTATACCCGTGATTATATCGTTTGTCAATAGATTTTTAATGTTTATCGATAATTCCCTTCAGTTCCGCCGCATCCGCCGCCAGGTATTTGGCCCCGTTTTCCACCAACTCCGCCCGGTCCCGGAACCCCCACAGTACCCCGCAGGTGTCCATGCCGGCGTTGCGGCCGGTCTGCATATCCACCCCGCTGTCGCCGATGTAAAGGACCCTTTCCGGGGGTGTTGCCAACTCCTGGGCCGTTTCCAGCACCGCGGTGGGATCCGGCTTTTTCGGCACACCGGGCCGCTGCCCATGCACGGCCTGTAGCAGCCCGCCGTACAGGCTCTCCGCCACGGCCCTTGCCATATTGTCCGGCTTGTTGGAAACCACCCCCAGCCGCAGGCCCTGCCCTTGCAGGCCGGCCAACAGTTGCGGTAGACCGGGGTAGGATGTTACCCATTTCAGGGGTTCGCTTTCATAGCGCCGGTCATATGCCGCCCGGAACCGTGCCGTTTCCTGGGGGGAAAATGCCGCCCCCACCTCCCGCAGCATCCGGGCCATCAGTACATCGGCGCCATTGCCTACCAGCCGCTTGTAGCGCTCGGTAGGGATTTCCGGCAGGCCGAAGGCCTTTAAGGTGCTGTTGCCAAAATACGCGATAGAGCCAAGGGTATCGGCCAAAGTGCCGTCCAGGTCAAAAATGCAGGCTTGATAAAGTCCCATTTCACACGCCGCCTTACTGGTGGATTTTCGCCAGGGCAGCCAAAACAGCCCCGCCCCGCTATTATAACAGTATCCGGCAGGGCCGTCCAGCCTTTTTTGCCCGGGCCGGGCTTTTCCGCAATAGCGTATCAAAACCCCGCCCCGGCGCAAATATGTTTGTCACTTGCCACAGTTGATTTTACCACCCATCCGTGGTATACTTTTTGATGGACCTGCAAGACTTTACAACATAAAAGCCTGCCCGCCCAAAAGGGGGATATGTCCAAAGCGGAGAGTTTATGACGAAATTTTGGCCTTCGGTGGCGGAGAGTCGGCTACGCCAACTCTTGGGCTCTGCCCCTAAGAAACCCGCCACCTTTGAAAAGCTGGACGAAACTTTTACTATTTGTCCGCCGGAGCCTCGTTTTTAAACTTTTCGCTTTGGACACTCCCCAAAAGGCTAGCAGTTGCCAAGCGAAAGAGGGAAAACCGTGGACTATAACCAGAAAGCCCTGGAATTGCACGAAAAATGGCAAGGCAAACTCCGTATAGAAACCCCTTGCCCCCTGGAAAACCGGGATGACCTTTCCGTTGCCTACACCCCCGGCGTGGCCGCGCCCTGCCTGGCCATCGCCCAAGACCCAGACCTCTCTTACACCTACACCCGCCGGGGCAACCTGGTAGCGGTGGTTACAGACGGCTCTGCCGTGCTGGGCCTGGGCAATATCGGCCCCGAAGCCGGTATGCCGGTGATGGAGGGCAAATGCGCCCTGTTTAAGGCCTTTGCCGGGGTAGACGCCTTCCCCATCTGCATCCGTTCCCAGGAGGTAGATGAGATTGTCCGGGCGGTGGAACTGATCGCCGGCTCCTTTGGGGGCATCAACCTGGAGGACATCGCCGCCCCCCGCTGCTTTGAGGTGGAAAAAAAGCTAAAAGAGTGTTTGGACATCCCCGTGTTCCACGACGACCAGCACGGTACCGCCGTGGTGACGGTAGCCGCCATGCTTAACGCCCTTAAGCTGGTGGGCAAAAAACTGGAAGAGGTTTCTGCCGTGGTCAATGGCGCAGGGGCGGCGGGCTCGGCCTGCACCCGGCTGCTGATGGCCCTGGGCCTGCGCAATGTGGTGGTTTGCGACCGGCAGGGGGCCCTGGTACCGGGCCTGGCGGGCATGACCCCCGCCCAGGCAGAATTGGCCGCAGCCACCAACCCCCAGTGCAAACGCGGCACCCTGGCCGATGTAATCGCGGGTGCGGACGTGTTCATGGGCTTTTCCGCCCCGGGCTGCGTCACCCCGGAGATGATCCGCTCTATGGCCAAGGACGCCATTGTGTTTGCCTGCGCCAACCCCACCCCGGAGATCTTCCCCCACGAGGCCCTGGAGGCCGGGGCGCGTATAGCCGGTTCCGGCCGGTCGGATTGCGCCAACCAGATCAACAACGTACTGGCCTTCCCTGGCATATTCCGGGGGGCGCTGGACGTGCGGGCTAAGGAGATCAACGATGAAATGAAAGTGGCCGCGGCCAGGGCCCTGGCCGGGCTGATTCCCGACAGCGAGCTGCGGGAGGATTACATTATCCCCAGCGCCTTCAACAAGGACGTTGCCCCCGCCATTGCGGCGGCAGTGGCGCAAGCCGCAAAAACTACCGGTGTTGCCAGGAGCTGTGCCAATGGCCGTTGCATTTCATAAGCTGGTACGGGACCGTATCCCTGCCATAATCGAAAACCAGGGGGAGCGCCCCCTCACCCGCAGGCTGGGCGACGCCGAATACCGCGCCTGCTTGGAACGCAAGCTGGCCGAGGAAACCGCCGAGTATCTGGAAAGCCATGAACTGGACGAGCTGGCCGATATTTTAGAGGTGGTCTACGCCCTGTGCAAGGCCGGCGGCCACAGCCTTAGCGGCCTGGCCGCCGCTTATGAGAAAAAGCACGCAGCCCGGGGCGGGTTTGATGAACGGATATTCCTCATCTCGAAAGAGTGATAGAAATATTAGGACGAAAGGATGACTTAACATGACCAAAAGCAAGAAAAACCTGTATGGCGTGGTATTTGCCGGGGTATTCGCGGCCCTGGTGTTTGTGTCCAACTATCTCAGCGTGCCCATCCCCGTAGCCATCGGCGATGTGAGCCGTATCCACCTGGGCAATATTTTCTGCCTGTTTTCCGGGTTTATGCTGGGGCCCATTGGGGGCGGGCTGGCGGCGGGCATCGGCTCGGCGCTGTATGACCTGACCAACCCGGCCTATATCATGTCCGCGCCCTTTACCTTTTTGTTTAAGTTCTTGCTGGCCGCGGTGTGTGGGTGGATCGCCAACGCCCACGGCGCCCACGGCGAAAAGCACGGGCAGAACATCCTGGCGGCCGTATGCGGCAGCCTGGTGTATATGGTGCTGTACCTGGGCAAAAGCTTTGTGCAGGGCCTGCTGCTAGGCAGCGCTATGGAGGCCGTGCTGGTGTCTGTAGGCACCAAGCTGGTCACTTCCAGCATCAATGCCGCTATCGCGGTGGTGATCTCCGTGCCCCTGTACACGGTCATCCAACTGGCGCTGAAAAAGTTGCGGCTCTCCCTGAAAATGGGCTGATCCCAGCCCGTACAAAGAAAGCCCGCCAACCCCTCCTGCCGGGGTGGCGGGTTTTTTTATTGTCCACAGGCAGCAGCCACTACCTGTGCTTTTTGTAAAAACGGGGGCTTGTACCCTGCCGGCCACAGCCGGTTTTATTGGTTTTCAACTTGGGCGGCCGCCCCTTTTACTTAATTTCCTTGCTCTTGACCTCTTCCAGCGCTTTCCCGATAAACTCCTCGGCGCTCATCAGGCCCAAGTCGCCCTCTTTACGGTGGCGCACGGAAATGCCGGCGGATTCGATCTCCTTATCCCCTACCACCAACATATAGGGGGTCTGCTGCACCTGTGCCTCCCGGATCTTGTAGCCAATCTTCTCGCTGCGCAGGTCGCATTCCACCCGCAGGCCGGCCTCCTCCAGTTTTGCCGTCAGGGCATTGGCATAGGCGTGGTGGCGCTCGGAAATGGGCAGCACCACCGCCTGCACCGGGCTCAGCCACAGGGGGAACTTGCCGGCCAGGTGCTCGGTGATCACCCCGATAAACCGCTCGATGGAGCCCAGCACCACCCGGTGGATCATCACCGGCCGGTGCTTTTGGCCGTCCTCGCCGGTGTACTCCAGTTCAAAGCGTTCGGGTAGCTGGCTGTCCAACTGGATGGTACCGCACTGCCAGGTACGGCCCAGGCTGTCGGCAAGGTGGAAGTCCAGCTTGGGGCCGTAGAAAGCCCCGTCGCCCTCGTTCACCACGAACTCCTTGCCCATGGCGGTAATGGCCTGTTTCAGGATGTCCTGGTTGCGCTCCCACTCCTCTACCTCGCCGATATGGTCCTCCGGCATGGTGGAGAGCTCGATGGTGTAGGAAAGGCCGAAGGTGGAGTAGAACTCGTCGAACAGCCCCACCGTTTCCTGGATCACGTCCAGCATCTGGTCCCTGGTCATGAAGATGTGGGCGTCATCCTGGGTAAAGCAGCGCACCCGGAACAGCCCGTGCAAGGTGCCGGAGAGCTCGTGCCGGTGCACCAAGCCCAACTCCCCTACCCGCATGGGCAGTTCCCGGTAAGAGTGGGGCTCGCTGGCGTATACCAGCATACCGCCGGGGCAGTTCATGGGCTTTATGCCAAAGTTGGTTTCGTCTATCTCGGTGGTGTACATATTGTCCTTGTAGTGGTCCCAGTGGCCGCTACGCTCCCATAGCTGGCGGTTCAACATAATGGGGGTGCTGATCTCCACATAGCCGTAGCGCTTGTGGGCCTCCCGCCAATAGTCGATGAGCAGGTTCTTCAGCACCATGCCCTTTGGCAGGAAGAACGGGAACCCCGGCCCCTCGTCCCGCAGCATAAAGAGGCCCAACTCCCGGCCCAGCTTGCGGTGGTCCCGCTTTTTGGCCTCCTCCAGCCGTTGCAGGTACTCTTCCAGTTGGCCCTGTTTCGGGAAGGCGATGCCGTAAATGCGGGTCAGCATCTTCTTGCTGGCATCCCCCCGCCAGTACGCCCCGGTAATGGACGTCAGCTTAACGGCCTTTACCGGCCCGGTGGCCATCAGGTGGGGCCCGGCGCACAGGTCACAAAAATCCGCCTGCTCATAAAAGCTGATCTTCTCCCCGTTGCCGCTGTGCTCCTCAATCAGCTCCTGTTTGTACCCCTGGCCGGCCATTTTCTCCATAGCTGCCGGGGGATCCAGCTCAAAGCGCTCCAGCGCGATATTCTCTTTGGCAATCTTCTTCATCTCCTCCTCGATCTTCGGCAGGTCTTCCGGGGAGATGGGGGCGGGCAGTTCAAAATCGTAGTAAAAACCGTTGTCAATGGCCGGGCCAATGGCGAATTTGGCGCCTGGGTACAGCCGCTGCACCGCCTGGGCCAGCATATGGGAAGCTGTATGCCAGTAAGCCTTCTTCCCTTCCGGGTCGTCAAAGGTGAGGATTTCCAGCCCGCAGTTTTCGGTAATAGGGGTGCGCAGGTCGCATACCTGGCCGTTGATTTTGGCGGCGCAGGCGGCCTTATACAGCCCCATACCAATAGATTTGGCCACTTCGGCGGGCGTTATGCCGCTCTCGAACTCTTTGGGCTGGCCTTTTAGGTCAATGGTGATCATAAGATTTCTCCTTTCTGCCGGGGCTGCCCTGCCGGAAAAACCAGGAAAAAAGCGCCGCCCCAGCTTAAGGGGCCGTTGGCGTACAGCACAACGGCTCCTCTCTGGGGCGACGCAGCCTTTTGGGGTAAATTTAAGGCGCACCGCGGTTCCACCCGGATTCAAGGCCTAGGAGGGCCTCCTCATGGCTGGCCGCTAACGGGGCCGTCCGGCTGTCCTTTCGGCAGCAGCTCTAAGGTGGTATCTACAGCCTGGGCCGCCGCCTGCGCTTGCACCCTAGGCGCTGGCTCTCTGTGGGGACCCTGTTGGCTAAGACGTCCTTTTCATCGCTTTTTGGCTCTATAACATGGAATTATAGCAAAGAAACGCCCAAAAGTCAAGCTTTTCCGGCTGTGGGGGCGTGGGGCGCAGGGGCGGTTTATTTGCAAAACGGCTGCGTGGGTTGGGCTGGCCGCTGGGTGCTTGCCCGGCGGGGCTTTGCCGGTTGGCCGGGCCCCTGGCGGGGGTTTGGGCGAAAAAAGGGAATTTTACCGGGGGTTATCCGGGGGGTATGGGAGGGTTATTGGGGGGATAAGGGGGCGGTATGAAGGGGATATCCGAGGGGTATTGGGCAGGTATTTTTTGCGGTTTTGCGGCGGGGCGGGCCTGGCGGAGGCAGTTTTTTCTTTTGGAGAAAATTGTGAGGGGGGCGGGGAAAAGAGGTGGGGGATGATGGGGGGCTACGTTGGAGGGAGCGAGGGGTGAGAAGGAAATGGGCGTGGGGTAGATGGGAGGCGGGAGGGCTGTGTTGGCGTGGGGAGCAGGAACGGGGTGGGGCGAAGGGCGAGGGCTGCATTGGCGGGAGGAGGAATGGTTGGGACGGCGGGGACGGTGCTGGAGGGGGACGGAGTGGGCAGGAACGGGGGCGGAGGGGGTACGGGGAGGGCGGGATTTGGGGGGAGATTGTGTTTGACATCGTACGTACGGTGTGCTATACTTAATAGTAGAAGAATAGTGCCAGCGCGGGGCAGAAAAAGCCCCGCCCCTTATACGGAAAGGAGCCCCCTATGCAATCTTTTGAAAACCCGGCAGGACAGGGCGGCGAGCCCCAGGCCGGTTACGAATTTCTTACAGAAAAAGAAACCATGTGGGCGGAAATGCTCATGCAGCTATTGCAGGGCAGCGATATCCCCTGCACTGCCCTGCCCGTGTACGGCGCGGGGCTGGTCATGCGTACTGGGATGCGGGAGAGGCTGCGGGTCTTTGTGCCCGCCGGGCAGAAAGCCCAGGCCGAGGAGATCCTCCAAAGCTTTTCCCCTGACGGCGAAAATCCCTGATAACCGGCCGGTATGGCCCCTAGAGTCTGTTTGAAAAATCGGAAACAAGCCCTGGCTGGCGGTGGGGAAATGTGCAACTGGGGTACCCGCCCTTCATGGGAGGCGGCCATGGAAGTTTCGTCCACCTTTTCAAAGGTGGTGGGGATTCCTAAGGGGCGACGCCCCTTAGGCTGCCAGAGGCCCAACAGAGGCCCAGAGGGATTTGACAAAAGCGCGGGGGGCGCTATGGAGAAAGGAGCATCTTTATGAAACAGGCACTGATGAGCATACGGATGGACGCGGACCTGAAAAAGGAGTTTGACGGGTTTTGCGCCCAGGTGGGGCTGAACAGCTCGGTGGCGGTAAATATGTTTGTGCGCACCGTGCTGCGTGAAAAGCGGATCCCCTTTGAGATTACCAACCAGCCCAGCGCCACTACCCGCGCGGCTATCCGGGACACCGAACGGGAACTGGAAACCGGCGGGATGAAAAGCTATACCAATGCCGAGGCCCTGCTGAAGGACGTTCTGAAATGAACCGCTGCCGGATCGTGCCCTCCCGCCGGTTTAAACGGGATTTGCGGCGGGTGCAGCGCAAGGGCCGCCGTATGGACGAGGTGGCCGGGGCCATTGACATACTGGCCACCGGGGGGTTTTTGGGCAGCCGCTACAGGGACCGCCCTTTGGGCGGGCGCTACGCGGGGTACCGGGAATGCCGGGTGGCCCCCGGCTGCCTGATGGTCTACCGGCAGGGAGGGGACAGGCTGGTCCTGTACCGGCTGCGGACGCCGGTGCTGGAGGGCGGGTACGCCATGTTCCTGCTGACAGAGGTCTGCTACCGGCTGTTCCGCAACCCCAGCCGCACGGCCCTTTTGCTGGGCGTTGCGGCGCTGCTGATGGGCAGCATAGCCTTTTACCTGGGGAACATACAGGCCAACCGGGCCGCGCTGGACAGCCTGGTGCAAAACGTGCCAGTCACCGTGCAGGTGGTCAACCGCAACGGCAGCAGTTCGGAGGGGTTGCGCATCAGCATGGCCCATTATACGGCCCTGGCCGGGGCGCCGGTACACCAGGTGCAGTGCACCACCACCTTTGCCGGGGCTTACAGCCAGGGGGCCCGCTTTTTGGCAAGGGAGGGGCGGTTTTTGGGGGGCGACGCCCTTTTGAAGGGGGGCAACTGCCTGGAGGCCCTGGCCATAGAAGAGGGGGACGTGCAGTTTTTGCGGGGCTGGGGGCCGGGGATGTTCGGCGGCAGGGAGGCTGTGTGCCTGGCCAACGCCTCTTTTGCCCAGAAGGCGGGCATCCGGCTGGGGGACGAGATCTCGTTGCCGCTGTTTACCATGCAGTACGGCACAAACGGCACCCGCTATCCCCCGCTGGGGGAACAGGTGCTGAAGGTGGTGGGCATTTACCAACCCCGTGCCGTTGCGGCCAGCCAGGCGGCGGAGTTATACGGGCCTATCGGCTGGATGCAGGACCTGGCCCAGCAGGCGGACGAGGTGTTCAGCTTGGAGTCGCTATGCGCCCGGCTGGACGACCCTATGGAACTGAACCGGTTTAAGGCATCTTTGGGGGAAATGGGCTTTTGGGAGATCTCCGAAACGGCCCAGGACCGGATAACCGGGGACGCCATTGCCATGGACGACGAGGCTTTCATCAAGACGGCGGGGGAACTGTTGCAGAACCTGACGGTGTTTAACGGGTTTTTGCCGCCTTTCTTCGCGCTGGTGGTGGGGATGGTTACACTGGTGACTTTTTTGGTGCTGCGGGGCAGCCGGCGGGAGATGGCCATTGCCAGCTCGCTGGGGCGGCAAAAGCTGCTGAACGGGGCCTCCCACTTTTTGGGGGCTTTTCTGGCGGAGCTGGCGGGCTGCGGCGTGGCACTGGCGCTGGCCGGCCTGGCGGCGGGGGCCCCATTGGCCCTGGCCTGGGGCGCGGCCGGGGTATATATGGCCTGCGCCTGCGTGGGCACGGCCCTGGCGCTGGTTTTCCTGCTGCGGTTTGACACCCTTGCTTTGCTGACAAAGGTGGACTGACCCCGGCAGGCCGGGAAGAGGGCAAAGGGCACAAAAACGGACACAACGCCGCCGGACTTGGCCGCCGGGGCGGATTTATAAAGGAGGCTGCCTATATGAGCAATATGCTGACTGCCACGGACGTACAGTACATCTACCAGAGCAAATACCAGAAGGTGCACGCCCTGCGGGGCGTAAGCTGCCAGTTTGAAAGCGGGAAGTTCTACGCCATTGTGGGGCATTCGGGCAGCGGCAAGACCACGCTGCTGTCTATGCTGGCCGGGCTGGGCACCCCTACCGGGGGGGAGGTGCGCGCCGGGGAAGAGGGGCGCACCATTAAGGAGATCGGCAGCGAACGGCACCGCCGGGAGGACGTGACGGTGATCTACCAGTCCTTCAACCTGTTCCCCACCCTTTCCATTACGGAAAATGTGATGTACCCCATGCGCATTAACGGCTATAACGCCAAGGAGGCCAAGCAGCGGGCCAGGGAACTGCTGGACGCGGTGGGCCTGGCGGATGTGGACGGCCGCAAGCTGCCGGCCATGCTCTCCGGCGGGCAGCAGCAGCGGGTGGCCATTGCCAGGGCGCTGGCCTCCCAGGCCAGGGTGATTTTGGCGGACGAACCCACCGGCAACCTGGACTCGGAGAACGGGAAGGTGGTCATCGACCTGCTGAAAAAGCTGGTGAAAGAGCAGGGGTATTGCGTGATTGTGGTGACCCATGACCTGGGCATTGCCGCCCAGGCGGATGTGGTCTACCGGATGAAAGACGGGCTGATGGACCTGGACACCCGGCCGGCCTCTTAGGCCGTACCCACATAAGCGGCGTAGCGGGTTTTGTCTGATGCAAGGCGGAAATACACAGAAACAGCTTGCTGCCCTTGTAGTGGCGTAGCGCAAACATTTTCGGCGGAGGAGAGGGCCATAATCCGCCCACAAGGCCGGTGGAGGGCGTTTTTGTGCACACGCCCTGGCCGGCGGTGGGGAAATGTGCAGCCGGGGCACCCGCCATGATGGGAGGGGGGCCACAGAAGTTTTGTGACAGCCGCCCTACCTTGGCTGCGCTAAGTAGCCGCCCTCGCCCTTTGCAAAGGCGGCGGGGCCTTTAGGGGGCGGCGGGAATCAAAGCCCAAGCGTTGGCGTAGCCAACTTTCTACCGCCGGTGTGGCAGGCGGTACGGGGCGGACAGAAAAACGGCCGGGCAAAGGCGCCCGGCCGTTTTTTATGTGTGGCGTGGGGCCCCGGCCGCCAGCAAATCCATGGTTTCCCCAAGGGAAAGGCCCTGTTCGGGGGGGCGGGCCAGCACCACCAATTCGGCCCCGGCCTGCCGGGCTGCCTGGGCCTTTTCCCCAAAGCCGCCGGCGGGGCCGCTCTCCTTAGTGACCAGAAAGGCGGCGCCCCCCAAATGCCGCAGGTTTTCCTCCACAGAAAAGGGGCCTTTGGCCGCCAGGATACGGGCGGGGCTGAACCCCAGCGCCCGGCAGCGCTCTACCGCCCCAGGGGCGGGCAGCACCCGCACCGTGCACCGCCGGGCAAAGCCCGGTATGCGGCAAAAGGCCTCCAGGTCTTTGCTGCCGGTGGTGAGGAGGATATCCCCCACTGTGGCGGACAGGTAGCCGGTGAGGGCGGGCAAGTCCGGGAAATACCGGCCGGGGGGGCGGGGGGCATCCTGGCGCAGCACCCGCACATAGGCCCTGCCCGCAGCCCGGCAGGCCGCCTGGATGTTCCCGGTGGCCGCCTGGGCAAAGGGGTGGGTGGCATCGACCACCAGGCGGATGGGGTGGGCCGCCAGCAGGGCCCCTATCCCCTGGGCGTCCAGCCGGCCGGTAAGGGGGATGAGGTGGGGGGACACCGGCAGCAGCCCGGCCCCGTAGCCGGTGGCCACGCTGACAAAGGCCCCTATGCCCTGTTCGGCACAGAACGCTGCCAGCAGCCGCCCTTCGGTGGTGCCGGCAAAGAGCAGCAGGCCGGGAGAGTTGGGCTTACACATCCCGGTAGCCCCGGGGCGTGACCATTTTGCCGCCGATCTCCTGGGTTGCCTCGCTGCCCACAAACACGGTGGTGAACATATCCACCTGCTCCCCGGCCAGTTGCGCCAGGGGGAGCACCCGGATTTCCTGGCCCTCCCGGCCGATGTTCCGGACCCAGCCGCAGACGGTTTCCGGGCTTTTGTACCTGAGCAGGATCTCACAGGCCCGGCGCAGATGCCCGGCCCGCTGCCGGGAGGAGGGGTTGTAGATGGCCAGGGTGAAGTCCCCCTGGGCGGCACAGGCCAGCCGCTTTTCGATCTTCTCCCAGGGGGTGAGCAGGTCGGACAGGCTGATGACGGCAAAATCGCCGGTAAGGGGGGCCCCCAGCAAGGCCCCGCCGCTTAGGGCCGCCGTGACCCCCGGCACCACCTGGATCTCCACCCCGGGGTATGCCTGGCCCAACTGGAGGGCCAGCCCCGCCATGGCGTACACGGCGCTATCGCCGCTGCACACCAGGGCGACGGTTTTGCCGGCGGCGGCTTCCGCCAGGGCCAGGCGCACCCGCTGGGTTTCCTGGCGCATACCGGTGGAGTGGAACGCCTTGTGGGGGAAGATATCCCGGAGCAGCCCTACATAGGCGGTGTAGCCCACCACCAGGCCGCTTGCCTCGATGGCGTTGCGGGCGGCAAGGGTCATGCCCGTTTCGTGGCCGGGGCCAAAGCCTACAATGTATAACAGGTTCATAGGTCACCTCTCTCAAAATCCAGCGCGACTTCCAGCTCTGCCAGGGCAAGGGTCATGCCGTTTTCCGCCTGGCGGGGCAAAAGCAGCCGCCCGCCCTGCATCATGGCGGCGCGCTCGCAGACATTGTCCGCGCCGGTGGTTTGCAGTACAAAGTCCGAATGGGCGAAGGGCCCGGACAGGGACATCAACTGCCGGGGGGTATAGGCCAGCAGGGGCAGCCGGGCCCATTGGCAAAAGGCCAGCAGGGCGGGTTCCTCCTGTTTACGGTCAATCGTGCACAGGGCCCGCAGCCGGTACAGGGGCAGGCCGGCGGCCTTGAGCCGGGACAGGATGAAGGCCCGCAGCCCGCCGGGGGGCACCCCCTTTTTGCAGCCCACCCCCAGCAGCAGGTTTTGGGGGACCAGCCGGAGGGTTTGGGGGAAGGGGCGCCGGGTTTCGTCTACAGAAACGGACAGGCCCAGGGGGGCCTGGGGGGCGAACACCCCGGCGGGCATATGGGCGGCGGGGTAATCGCTGGCAAAGCCCAGGGGGGCCCCCTCCAGTACCGCAGCGGCGGCGGCTTTGGCCAGGCCCATATCCAGGATATGCAGGTGGTTGGCCCGTGCAAAGCTGTCCGGGGAGAAGGCCCCGCCGGCGTCGGTGGCGGTGGTGATGACCGGGGTGGCCCCCAGGACCTGGGCAATGTGCCGGGCAAGGCTATTGGCCCCGCCCAGATGCCCGGACACCAGGGGCACCGCGAACCGGCCCCCGGTATCTACCGCTACAACGGCAGGGTCTGTGGCCTTATGCCGGAGGTGGGGGGCCACCGCCCGCACGGCAATGCCACAGGCTGCCAGGAACACCAGAGCCCGGTACCGGGGGAACAGCTCCCCGGTAAGGGCAGAAAGGCTGGTGAAGGGCTGCTCGCCCGGCCCGGCGTACCGGTGGAAGGCGTACCGGGTACAGGCGCAGCCGGGCAACGCTGCCGCCAGCCGGGCTGCCAGCGCCCCGCCGGCCCGGTTGACGGAGATCAGGGCGGTGGGCGTCATGGGCGGGCCTCCCGGAAACCGGTGGCAAAGCTGCCGTCGTACAGGCGGGAAAGCTGGTAGTCCTCCCCCAGGAAATGCCCCACGCAGATCAGGGCGGTTTTGCTGATGCCGTTCTCCCGGCCGGTCTGGGCCAGGGTGCCCACCGTGCAGCGGCAGACTTTTTCATCGGCCCAACTGGCCCGGTAGACCAGGGCCGCCGGGGTATCGGGGGGGAGCCCCCCGGCCTGGAGGGCGGCGGCGACCTCCTCCAGCAGGCCGGCGCTGAGGAAGATGACCAGCGTGGCCCCGTGGGCGGCCAGGGCCGATAGGCTCTCCCCCGGCGGCACCGGCGTGCGGCCGGCCATACGGGTGATGATCACCGTTTGGCTGACCCCGGGGAGGGTGTACTCGGCCTTTAGGGCCGCGGCGGCCCCGCACAGGGCGCTGACCCCCGGACACACCCGGTACCCGATACCCAGCGCCTCCAGGCGGTCCATCTGCTCCCGGATGGCCCCGTAGATGCTGGGGTCGCCGGAGTGCAGGCGCACGGCCCGCTGCCCGGCCCGGTGGGCGGCGGCCAATGCCTCTACCACCTCGTCCAGGGTCATTTTGGCGCTGTCCAGCCGCTTGCAGCCGGGGCCGGTGTAGTCCAGCAGGGCCGGGTTGACCAGCGAGCCCGCGTACACCACCAGATCGGCCGCCTCCAGCAGGGCCTTGCCCCGCACAGTGATCAGGTCCGGGGCCCCACAGCCCGCGCCTACAAAATCGATCATACAGACACCCCTTTCAGTTTTTCCAGCAGGGCCCCGGCCCGGCCGGTTTGGCCCAGCACCCCGAACCGTTGGGAGAACAGCAGGGCCCCGGCCGCCAGCCCGCCTTTGAGCCGGGCGTCCAGATAGAACTGGACCCGGTCCAGCAGCACGGCCATGGCGGCCTCCAGCAAGCCGGCCTCCCGGAGGATTTCCAGCCCGCTGTCCACGGTGACGCAGCCGGGCAGGCGGCGGAGCACCTCTACCCCGGCTCCGGCCAGCAGGGCGCAGGTGACCAACACCTCCATGCGCCCGTCCGCCTGGGCGGAGTGGGTGTTCATAATGCCTGCCCCCAGCTTGACCAGCTTGCCGATATGCCCCACCACCAGCGCCCCGGAAAAGCCCAACTCCAGGGCGATATCCAGGGCATCGCCGATATAATTGCTACAGGGCACGCAGATTTCCTCGAAACCGGGCAGGGTTTGGCGAAGGAAACTTTCGCCGTAATTGCCCAGTGTGAGCAGGAGGGTATCTTGCCCGGCGGCCCGGCGCATACCCGCCTGGGCCCGTACCGTGCCCAGCAGGGCGGCGGTGCTCATGGGCTCTACCACCCCGGTGGTACCCAAAATGGACAGCCCGCCCACAATGCCCATACGGGGGTTAAAGGTCTTTTTGGCCAGCTCTTCCCCGCCGGGGATGGACAGGGTGACGCGGACGCCCCCCCGGTAGCCCTGGGCGGCGCAGGCCTCCCCCACCGCGGCGGCGATCATCTGCCGGGGCACGGTGTTGATGGCCGGGGCGCCGGGAGGCTGGTCCAGCCCCGGCTGGGTGACGGTGCCGACGCCCTCCCCGGCAGCGATCTCCAAGCCCTGGGGGATGCGCTCTGCCCGGACGTACACCCGGACGCCGTTGGTCACGTCCGGGTCGTCGCCGCTGTCCTTTTGGATGGCGCAGCCGGCAAAGCCCGGCCCCTGGGTGGGCTCCAGCACATCCAGCGCCAGGGGTAGGCCCTTGGGGGTGAGCAACTCGACCCGCCTTGGGGGCGGGGCCCCCAGGAGCATCAGCACGGCGGCCTTGGCCCCGGCCGCCGCACAGGAGCCGGTGGTGTAACCGCAACGCAGCTTCTCCCGGCCGTGGTGGATGTAGTAGCCCTGCATACGCCCCCTCCTTTGCGGGTTTTACGGTGTGGCTTCCAGCGCCGCCTGGGCGTGGGCCACGTAGATCTGCCGGATGGGTTCCATCTGGCCCAGGCCCCGGAGGGCACAGGTGGCCGGATAGCCCGCCCCGGCAAGCACGGACTGCCAGGAACCGGGCTGGCTGCCGGCTATATCCTTTCGGGCGTGGCTGCCGGCGGCTACCATCAGCGGCACCAGCACCACCGAGCGCCAGCCCCCGGCCCTGAGCCGGTCCAGCACCTGGGCCTGGGTGGGGGCAGCCTCTACCGTGCCGACCAGGCAGTGGGCCGCCCCGGCCTCTTGGAAGGCCTGTTGCAGGTCTGTGTAGGCCCGGTTGGCCTGATGGCCGGTGCCGTGGCCCACGAACACCACTGCCTCCCCGCCGGAAGAGGGGGCGGGCGGCCCCAGCAGCGCGGCGGCCACTGCCCTGCAATCCCCTGGGCCGGCCAGCAGGGGGGCGCCCAGCACCAGCCGGCGGAAACCCTGCCGCCGGGCCTCCAGCAAAGCGGCCAGCCGGTTGTACTCGTACCCGCCTATGATGTAGGTGGGCTGCACCAGCACCTCTTCGACGCCCTCGCCGGCCAGCCGGTCCAGGGCCTCTTCGGCGCTGTCCACGGACAGGCCCTGCCGGCGCAGGAGCATCCCGCGGATGGTGGGGGAGGTAAAGGCCCGGTACAGGCCCCAGCCCGGATGGGCCTCTGCCAGCGCCCGTTCGACGCCGCCGATGGCCTCCTCCCGGCCCACCGGGCAGCAGGTACCGAAACTGACGGCCAGAATGGCCCTTTTGGAGCCCCCGGCCCCTGTATGTGCGTTGTGCATGGCTATACCTCTTTCTTCCTTATCCATCCTGTTGGCTACCGGCGGAGCCGCTATCAGGGCCGAAGTATTTTTCGTAGAGGCCCGCCGGCAGGCCGAAGAGCCCCCGGACGGTGGCCGGGGTGAGCACCTGCCGGGCCGGGCCCATGGCGTACACCCGGTTTTCCCGGATGCACACGGCGCTGTCCGCCACCTTGCCGGCCAGGTCCGGTTCGTGCATAGTGACCACCACGGCCAGGCGCTGGCTGTCTGCCAGGCTGCGCATCAGTTCCAGGAACGTTACCTTGTGGTAGACGTCCAGAAAAGCGGTGGGCTCGTCCAGCAGCAGCACCCGTGGCTGCTGGCAGATGGCCCGTGCCAGCAGCACCCGCTGGCGCTGGCCGTCGCTGACCGCGGTGAAACCGGCCCCGGCAAAGGGTTCCATCTCTACCAGGGCCATAGCCTGGCTTACAGCGGCCTGGTCCTTGGCGGAAAGGGCGCCGAAGTACCCGGTATAGGGGTAGCGGCCGGTTTCCACCACCTCCCGGCAGGTCATGCGGTCCGGGCGCACGGGCTGGGTGAGGAGCACGGCCAGCTCCTGGGCCAGCTTGCGGGCAGGCAGCAGGCGGCTCTCCCGGCCGTCCAGGCAGACGGCGCCCCCCATCTGCCGCAGATGCCCGGCCAGGGTTTTGAGGATGGTGGATTTGCCCGACCCGTTGGGGCCGATAAGGGCCATGATCTCCCCGGCACGCACCTGGAAACTGATATCCCGGATCAGGGGTTCCCCGTAGCCCACAGCCAGCCCCTGGGCGGCCAGCGGGTAATTTTGTGGACGGCCCATTACAGCTCCCCCCTTTTCCGGCTGAGCATCATGCCGATGACCACCGGCGCGCCGAAGATGGCTGTGACGGTGCTGATGGAGAGCTCGGTGGGGGCAAAGGCGGTGCGGGCCAGTACATCGCACAGCAGGCAGAAGGCCGCCCCGCACAGGAAACTGGCAGGCACCAGCACCAGGGGCCGGGAGGTGCCGGTTAGCACCCGGACCATGTGGGGGGCGGCAATGCCCACAAAGGACACCGGCCCCGCAAAGGCCGCCACACAGGCCGAAAGCAGCCCGGACAGCACCACCAGCGCCACCCGCAGCAGCCGTACATGGACCCCCATGCTTTGGGCGTAGCTTTCCCCCAGCCGGTAGGCGGAGAGGGGCTTGGACAGCAGCACCGCCCCCAGCAGGCCCACCGCCACGGCAACGGCCATGGCGGCTACGTTATCCATGGTGGTACCGGAAAAGCTGCCCATGGACCAACTGCGTAGGTTGACGATGTCCGCGTCGTCTGCGAAGGTGATGAGGAAGTCTGTGACAGCGGTGCAGATGTAGCCGGTCATCACCCCGCACACCACCAGCATGGACATACGCCGGATGCGCCGGGAAAAGGCCAGTACCAGCCCCAGGGACAGCATGGCCCCTATAAACGCCCCGGCGACCATGGCACCGGAGCCCACCGCCCGGCCGCCCCCGGCCAGGCCCACCATCACCAGGGTGACGGCCAGCCTGGCCCCGGAGGACACCCCCAGCACAAAGGGCCCGGCAATGGGGTTGTGGAAGAAGGTTTGCAGCAGGTAGCCGGACAGGGACAGGGCGCCCCCCAGCAGGCAGGCCGCAAGGGTGCGGGGGACGCGGATCTTCCACAGGATGTTAAGGGCCGTGGGGCTGCCCTGGCCCAAAAGGCCCCGCAGGGTTTCCCCCGGCGTAAGGCCCGCGCTGCCGGCAAACAGGTTGAGCCCCAAAGCGGCGGCCACCAGCAGGGCCAGCAGGGTAAAGGTAAGCAGGTTGCGCCGGTGCTGTTTTAATTGTGTCAATTTGCCCCCTCGCTTTCCAGGCGGTACAGGAAGGCCGGGGCCTCCCCCTGGCCGCTGAGGATGCTGTGGAAGTCCGCGACGGCCGTGCCCATTTGCAGGGTGGACTGGAAGAGCTCTTTTTTGGCGCACCAGACCTCCCCGGCCTGCACGGCTTTAAAATCTGCCAACAGGGGGTTGAGGGACAGGAGGTGCTGGACGGAGGACAGGTCGCCGCTCATATCGCCGTTATAGATGATACAGTCCGCGTCTTTGGCCGCGGTGTAGAATTCCTCCATCTCCATGGTCACGGTGGCGGAGTCCTCCTCGCCACCCACATGGGCCAGGGCGTTCTCCCCCCCGGCCATCTCGATCATCTTGCAGATATAGTCGCCGGGCTTGCGGGTGACGGCCCGGCCGTCGTCCGTCAGGTAGAAATAGGCCACGGAGCGCCCGGTGGCCGGCAGGCCCTCGGTTTGGGTGAACAGGGCCTGCTGCTCCTGGAACAGGGCCGCGGCTTCCTCCTCCCGGCCCAGCAGCGCCCCGTAGAACTTGACCCACTCGCTGCGGCCCAACGGGTGGGGCTCGTAGCTGGAGCGGTCTACCACCACCAGGACGCCCAACTCCTCCAGTTTTTCCTTTACTTCCGGGGCGTGGTTGATCATGGTGGACTGCACGGACAGGCCGCAGCCCTCGGACACCAGCAGCTCGTAGTCCGGCTCCCGGTACTTGCCGGCGTAGAGGATATCCCCTTGCTCCATGCCCGCCCGGGCGCTGGGGATGGTCCAGTCCTCTGTTTTGGTGCCGGAGAAACGGACGGCCCCAGCGCCATCCAGGGCATCAAAAAAGCACATGGCTGCGGTGGCCGTCAGGTAGACGCCCTCTACCGGCTGGCGGATGACCCCCACTCCGGCCTCCAGGCCCTGGGGGGGCTCTTTGCCCTTTGGCACCACCAGGTAGCGGCCGCCCTCTTGGACTTGCAGCAGGGTGTAGCCGCCCTCGTAGGTATCGGCGGTAAACTGCTGGCTGTAAAGCAGTTGGGTGCGGCCGGTATGGGCCAGGCCGCAGAAAGACGGTTCCCCTTCCCCTTGGGAAACCGGGGCGCTTGCCTGCCCGCAGGCAGGCAGCAGAAGGGTATACAGGCAGCACAGCAGCAGGGCAAGGGCACGGTATTTTTTCATAGGTTTCCATCCTCCCGGTTTTCCGGCGCAGCAAGGGGCAAAGAAAAATGCGCCTACTCTGGTTTGAGTAAAAGCGCAACGCAAATAGACGTATACCCACCATGCTTTTGCATGGGGTGGGCATCCGCTTGAACGCACTGCCAGTTACTCGTGGCATGGGGCGGCTGGCCACCCCTGTACCGGCCCCGGGCAGGTCTCCTGGCTTAAAGATCGGCACGCAAAGGGGCCTTCCCATAGGGGCCTTTCAGCTCCCCTACAGTGGCATAATCCCCTTGCGCTCCCTTCATACAGTGACGAGTTCGTACAGGATTCTCACCTGTTTCCCTTTTCACCGGGCCCGGCCCCGCCTAAAGGGACGGCGGGGCGCCCGGCACCTGGGGCCTATTCTGTTTACCCTAAACTCTAGCATACCGGCCGGCTTTTGTCAAGTGGAAGGGCTTTGCTGCCGGAGGCTTAGGGGGGTGCCTCCGGCGGCCCAAGGGGCCTTGCCCCTTGGGAATCCCCACCACCTTTGAAAAGAGCGGCCGTCACGAGCCGGCCGAACCGGCAGGTGAGACGACGAAACTTTTACGATTCGTTTGCCGGAGTTTCACTTTTAAACTCTTCATTTTGGACACTCCCCCGGCGTAATCTTCCCCTTGCATTTTTTTGTGCGGTGTGGTATAATGTTTGTACTTGCTCCGGGCGCTTGTGGCCCGGCCGCGGGAGAATATGTGGGCGGGCAGGTCTGCGCGGCGGGACGCCGTGAACCATGTCAGGCGGGGAACCGAGCAGCATTAAGCGGATGTTCCCGGGCGATGCAGTTCGCCTGCCCGCTCACATATTCTCCCGTTTCCTATCCCCCATGCCGGGCCGCGCTTTGCCGGCCCGGTTTTTTCATCCCCGTTGCCTTTTGCCCGCCGTCCCCGTCCTTGCGCCGGGGAGCCGGGGCGGCCCCTTGCCGGTACGGGCAAGCTTTAAGCATCTATATACAGGAGGTGCGCTACCGCTATGTACAAGGTATTGTATCGCAAATACCGGCCCCAGTTTTTTGCCGATGTAGTCGGCCAGCCTCAGGTGACTGTCACCCTGCAAAACGAACTGGCCAGGGGCCGGGTGGCCCACGCCTATCTGTTTGCCGGGTGCCGGGGTACCGGCAAGACCACCTGCGCCCGGATCCTGGCCAGGGCCATTAACTGCCTGCACCCGGTGGAGGGGGGGCCCTGCGGCCAGTGCGAGATCTGCCGGGGGCTGGAGGACGGCTCGCTGCTGGATGTGGAGGAGATCGACGCGGCCAGCAATAGCGGTGTGGAAAGCGTGCGCGGTATCATTGAGGGGGCCAATTTTACCCCTGTGAAGGCCCGGTACCGGGTGTATATCATTGACGAGGTGCACGCCCTAACCCCCAACGCCTTTACCGCCCTGCTGAAAACCCTGGAGGAGCCGCCCCCCCATGTGGTGTTTATTTTGGCCACCACTGAGGCCCACCGGCTGCTGCCTACGGTGCTTTCCCGCTGCCAGCGCTTTGACTTCCACCGCATTGACCCAGCCCTGATCGCCGACCGGCTGGTTTGGGTGGCGGCCCAGGAAGAGGCACGGCTGGATCGGGACGCGGCCATGCTGATTGCCCGCATTGCCGACGGCGCTTTGCGGGATGCCCTCTCTTTGCTGGACCAGTGCCTGGGCCGCAGCCATCAGGTGACGGCGGAGGTGGTACAGGCCAGCGCCGGGCTGGCGGACCAGGCCTACCTGGCGGAGCTGGCCGGGGCCGTGGCCGGGCGGGACGCTGCCGGGGCCTTGGCCTGCGTGGACAGGCTGCATCAGGAGTCGAAAGACCTGAACCGGCTTTGCGCCGAACTGGCCGGGTATTTTAGGGGGATGATGCTTTTTAAGCTGATGCGGGACCCCGGCCAACTGGTACAGGAGCAGGGCCCGGACCGGCAGGCCATGGAGGCGCAGGCGGCGGGGCTCTCTTTGCCGGATTTGCTGCACGGGCTGGCCTGTTTGGAGGATGTGATGGGCAAAATGCGCTTTGGCGACGCCCGCACCCAACTGGAGATGGCGCTGGTGCGCCTGTGCTCGCCCCAACTGGACAGCACCCCCGACGGGCTGCTGCGCCGGCTGGAGGCGCTGGAAAAGGCGGTGGCCAGCGGCATACCCGCCCCGGCACCCGCCTTGCAGCCGCCCCCCCAGCCTGCCCAACCGGCCGCCCTGGCCCCACAGGCCCCGGCCGGGGAGGATATGCAGGCGCTGCTGGCCCAACTGGACGACAGCCCGCCCCCTGCCCAGCAGCCCAGGCCACAGCCTCAGCCGCAGCCCAAGCCCCCGGCGCCGCCGAAACCTGCCCCCGCCCCGCGGGAGGGGCCGGCCAGGGGCGTTACCCCCAAAAGCCTGGAGGAACTTTCGGCCCAGGCGGTCCCCTGGGAGCCCTGGGGGCAGGTACTGGATCTGCTGCGCCAGGGGGAAAAGAGCCTGGCCGAGTATTTTAAGAACAGCACGGCCTATACCAGCGGGAACTATATGCTCATCGACGCGCCGGAATTTGCCTTTGAACTGCTGCGTCGGAGCCCCCGGTTGAAAGAGGATATCCGGCGGCTGATTGTGCAGATTACCGGCCGGAACTACCGGCTGGGGCCCTATAAGCGGGCCAAACCGGCGGAACAGGATCCCATTGCCCGGCTGGTGGAGCAGGCAAGGGCCGCCGGGGTGCCGGTGGAGGAAGAGGACGGGGATTCCTGACAGGCGGTTCGGCCGGGTAAAAGGGGGGCTCTACTTGACAAATACGGGTTTTTCCGTTATAACTATAGTTGATTATCACCCACGAAAGGAAGATTGCCCATGAAAGCCAGACTACCCCAGGGGTTTAACTCCCCTGGCGCCGCTAACCTGCAACAACTGGCCCGGCAGGCCCAGAAAATGCAGGAGCAGATGGAGAGCATTACCGCCGAACTGGAGGAGAAGGAGTACGCCGCCACCGCCGGGGGCGACGCCGTGAAGGCTGTTGTCACCGGGAAGATGGAGGTGAAGGCTATAGAGATCAAGCCGGAAGTGATTGACCCGGAGGACGCCGAGATGCTGGGCGACCTGGTTACGGCCGCGGTGAACGAAGCCCTACGGGCTGCCGCCAAGGAAAAGGACGAGCGCCTGTCTGCGGTTTCCGGCGGGATGGGCCTGCCGGGGGTACTGTAATGGCCGACCATCACGTTGGCCTGCTGGACGCGCTGGTAGACAAGCTGAACAGCCTGCCGGGCATAGGCCCCCGCACGGCCCAGCGGCTGGCGTACCATGTGCTGCGTATGTCTGACAAGCAACTGGAAAGCCTGCTGCGTACCCTGTGGGACGCCCACAGCGGCCTGCGGGAGTGCTCGGTTTGCTGCGGCCTGACCGACCGGGAGGTGTGCCCCCTGTGCGCCAACACCGGCCGGGATCACGGGGTGATTTGCGTGGTGGAGGAGCCTAAGGATATCGCCGTAATGGAGCGCGGCGGGGAGTTTAAAGGGGTGTACCATGTGCTGCATGGGCGTATCTCCCCTATGAACGGCATTGGGCCGGAGGAGTTGCGCATTAAGGAACTGGTGCGCCGTGTTACCCCGGAAACCCGTGAGGTTATTATGGCCACCAACGCTACGCTGGAGAGCGAAACCACCGCTATGTATATTGCCAAGCTGCTAAAGCCCTTTGGGGTGCTGGTGACCCGGCTGGGGGTGGGCCTGCCCTCTGGCGGGGAACTGGAATATGCCGACGAGTATACCCTTAAGATGGCCCTGGAGGGGCGCACCAAGCTTTAGCCAAACGCCCCGGCCCCCGGCTAAAACCGGCGGGGGCACCTATCTACCATACCTTTTAGAGGAGGAGGCGATTTTGTGGCCGCAAAGCCCGGTACAAAAACCATTGCCCAAAACAAGAAGGCTTACCATGACTACTTTGTGGAGGAAAGCATGGAGGCCGGCATCGAGCTGGTAGGCACGGAGGTGAAGTCCCTGCGGCAGGGGCGGGCCAATTTGAAGGACGCCTGGTGCTCGGTGGTAGAGGGCGAAATGCTGCTGAACGGCTGCCATATCAGCCCCTATGACTTTGGCAACCGGTTTAACACCGACCCTATGCGGGTGCGCCGGCTGCTGCTGCACAAACGGGAGATTATGCGGCTGTACGGGCTGGTAAAACAGCAGGGGTACTCGCTGATACCCCTTTCGCTGTACTTTAAGGGGAGCAGGGTAAAAGTGCAGTTGGGGCTGTGCAAAGGTAAAAAACTGTACGATAAACGCGCCGATATGGCCGAACGGGCCGCCAAACGCGCCATTGAGCGGGCGGTAAAAGAACGGAACAGATAGGAAAAGGAGAGATACGGCAAGCGCCGTATCTCTCCTTTTTTGGGGTTATGGGATACTAGGTGGTTTAGGTTATAGGCTATAAGGCTATTGGATGACCGTTGGCTGGTCAGGGCGTGTTCCCATAAGCGTTCGCACGCGCCTTTTGGGCAAATTTTTGCTATCTTTTGCGTTGAAAATTCTTGAAGTACGCGCGTACGTCTGCGAATTTTCGCCTTGAATCTGACAAAAATCTACGCCAAAATTCGCATACGCAGCTTATGTGAACGCGCCCTAGGCAAACGAGCCTTTCTCCAGATCGTCCAGCACAATGTCGTAGAAGTCGCGCACGACACGGATCATCGTGTCGTTGGGCAGGTAGGCCAGAAATAGCATGAGCGTTACCGCCGAACAGCAGTTTTTGCCGCTTACCAGGTAGCTGAGGGAACGGGGCGACATGAAAAGGAGGTGGGCCATTTCCTCTATCGTCAGATCCATTTCACCCTGGGTGACGTTGACGATATTGCGGAAATACACCTTCATTTCTGCATGGAACATCCTCATGGGAAACCACCTATAAAATCATTTATAAAAAATCTACTAATGAAAGTATAAGAAAATCTACCATTGAAAGAGGCGCCCCTCTGCGACTACCTCATTGCCCTGACCCGGCTGGGCGTTTTTTGTTGGGCTCCGCCCAAACCCTGTTGGGCTCCGCCCAAACCCTGTTGGGCTCCGCCCAAACCTGCCAGGGCTTTGCCCTGGACCCACCGCCCTTTGAAAAGGGCGGCCCTAAACTTTATTGTTTCTTAACTGCGCGGACTATTCTTCACTGTGTCGTGTTTCGAAAAGCCGAAATGTCTTGCTTTGTCTTACTATATATAATTTCGAAATTGATTAATTTGCAAGTTTAGTTGATGTCAATCCAGTATGGATCGACCCAGTATCCTTGTGTCGCGTTCCAACGACGATATTGATGCCGTCCTTCATATATGCGCCGCACAA
The DNA here is from genome assembly GCF_034335085.1 of Acutalibacter caecimuris. NCBI lineage: Bacteria > Bacillati > Bacillota > Clostridia > Eubacteriales > Acutalibacteraceae > Acutalibacter > Acutalibacter caecimuris. Next base: position 34,314 of record NZ_JAWXXJ010000006.1, read on the forward strand.
GAATAATTTCATCAGCGTAAGGCACAATCCCGTTCACAACTATTCCTCCTCTTTGAGTTCAGTTCCACATGACACAAATATGTCAACAGTTGCTTTCTGGATATCTAATTCCTCTCCAGTTGCCAACACTAGAGAATAACTACCGTTTTTATGCTTAACGATAAACTCTTCGTTTATATCAATTCTTTGTACCGAACTGTTTTCAAATATATCTCTTACTGGTGGTTCATAATATGGCTGCAAGATAAACAAATAAGAGCCAACAAATACTAAAACTGATATCCCAACCAACAATAGTGGGTAAAAGGCCGGCCTGCGGGCCGCGGGGGCCGAAAGCACTTGGAAACGTTCGACCAGTTCTTGGTCTGCCCCATCTGCACACAGACGGGCGATGGGCCTGAAGAAACGCTTTTTGGCTTTCTTGCTGCTGCGCACACACTTGAGGAGCGTTTCCAGATACTTGATCTTCTCCGGCTTGGAAAAGCCGTCGGTCGCCTTTATGTCCGCTTTGATCTCTAAAATGCGTTCAATGTCCCCTCTGAGCACATACACCATCGGGTTCCACCAGAATACGCAGCAGAAAAGGCAGATCAGTATTTTGATCAGGATATCGTGCCCCAAAAAGTGCGCGTACTCGTGCTTGAGTACATAGTACAGCTCCTCGTCCGACAGGGCGGCGGAAGGAAGATAGATCCTTTTCTCGAAAACGCCTGCGCCCATGGGGACTGTGATGCCCGGACAGGCACATACCGTAACGGACATCGGGCGGCTTTCCTCTTTCACCAGTGCCAGCATCTCTTCGGCCGCATGGTTGCGGTTGCCCCGGTAAGCCTTTAGCCTGTGCAGTGTCGACAGGTTCAGGCCCAGGAATATCGCCAGTGTAATGACCGCGCCGCTTATCCATACAAGGTAGAACACTTGCAGTATGCTGAGCGGCAAACCCGGTAACAGTTCGTTCTTCTGGCGGACTGCCGTGTACACGGCGCTTAGTACGCGCTCGCCCCTGATGGGGATGGTGAGCGGCGTTTCTATGCTGACGAGCATACGGCAAATGCATAAGCCGCATAGCACCAGCACCGCCGGTATGCCGAAGTCCCGCAGGAAGAAATCCCTTTTACGCAGGAGATGGACGGCCAGGATAAACACTACACTGAACAACGCCGACATGAAAACGGAAAACACGCTGACGGTCATTCCTTATCATCGTCCCTTGCACGGTATTCTTCAATGATCGCTTCCAGTTTCTGGATCAACTCTTCTTTCTCTTCCTCGCTGCTGCCCGGTATGATGGCCACGGCCGCGGCCCGGAAAACACCGTCTACATTGACGCCGGCCTTTTGCGCAAGTTGCACATAGTACTCTTCCTGCGTCAGTGTGCAGTGGAAACGGCGGGCATACTGGTTGGCACGGCGTACAAAGCCGCAGTACTCAATCGCGCCTTTCTTTTCCAGTGATTTCAGCATTACCCGGAGATAATGCTCGCCCCATGCCTGGCTGCCATCAAGGGCCTCCAGCATCTCCAAGGCGCTGAGGGGCCTGTCCTGTTCCCAAAGGAACTGCATCAGCTTCTCTTCGCTCTTGGATAAGGAAAAACATGGCATCGGTTATCTACCTCCCTTCTCTGTTTGCTAAATTCGCCCACCCGATAATAGACTATTCTTCGTCTTATATGGGAGTGTCCGTGTTTGTATTATACGTCAAGCTGTCTGGCTTGTCAACATATTTTTGCAAAAAAAGCAAAATAATTCCCAATTTTTTGTGGTTACCCCTTCACAAAACTATGTTATAAAGCATAACATACCGCTGGGCAAAGCCCTGGCGCGCAGAAGCTGAAGTGTGCCTCATGGCGAAAGAAGGTGTTGCTTGGTAAGATTTTCCCAAATTACATATTTGGGAGGTTTTACCTATGCGCAAATACCAAGACCTGTTGAAACCCTACTTGCAGGAGATTCTGGACACCCACAGGCACCAGTGCGATCTTACGCAAGAGAAAATGGCCGACCTGCTTCATATGTCCGTGCGCTCTTACTGCGACCTGGAGCACGGCCGCTCCGGCTTTTCCGCCGTGTCGCTGATCCTCTTTCTGGCCCAGCTACCGGAGGACAAGCTGTTGGAAACCGTAAAGGATTTCCGGCGGCTGGTTGAGAAGTTGGAGAGCGAGGAGGCGGCGTAATTATGAAAACCGACCAGCTTTATACCGAGTATCTCCGCTGGCTGGGCAGCGGCACCCCGGTGCCCAGGGAGGCGATTTTTGCGAAACCCCTGGCCAACCGGGATATTTACGAGGACAGCGCCACGGTTATCAACCGCCTTTACTTTGCTGTCCCCCACTTTGCCGGGGGCCGCCTGCGGCTGTTCGTGTTTTTTGAGGTGAACCGTTTCTTGAAAGGCCCGGACGGGGACCTTAGCCTGTCCTATTCTGAGTTTTACATCCCCAAAGACTGTGGGCTGCCCTTCTCTTGAGGGCGGGCTGCCGCCCTTATCCAGCCGGAGCGCTGATTTTTTGACAACGGGCAGGCGAGGCCTCATGTTGGGCAGATAGGCGGGCCCTGTACTGGCTACCGCCGGGCACATAAAAGCCCCCCAGGAACCGTGTGGTTTCTGGGGGGCTTGCCTTACTGTACTTAAAAGATGCCGCCTGCCCGTGGGCAAAAAAATTCGCGCACCCATGTGGATGCGCGAATTGTGTGTGCAAAAGAGTTGGCTATGCCAACTCTCACGCTGCTGGTGGGCGCTAACGGACTTGAACCGCTGACCCCCTGCACGTCAAGCAGGTGCTCTAGCCAGCTGAGCTAAGCGCCCTTGCAGTTTTATATTATACATGATTAGGGAGCAAATTGCAAGTGTTTTTTCGCTTTTTTTGTGGCGCGGTATATCATTAAGTGCGAAAGAGCTAATTAGCTCGGACGCACTATTTTTTTATCCAAAAACAGCGAGAGGAGGCGGAAAAATGGCGGGAATTTGTTTGACGCTCGGCAAGCGGCGGGAAATCGAGCGGCTTTATAACGACGATATGAGGCCGAGCGAAATCGCGGCGGCGGTCGGGGTAACGACCGCGACCATTTACCGGGAGCTCAAGCGGGGCGAGACGGGCGAGCTCGACAAGCATTTCCGCCCGGCGTACTCGGCGGAGGCGGCGGAGCGGGCGGTACGGCTCTCTATCAGGAACAGGGGCCGGAGAAAGGCAGAAAAATAAATCCGAGAGGGGATTACTTATACCATGAAAGAAAACGACATTTTGAAAAATCTCCGCGAGACGTACCTCCTCGCGGCGGCGGATTTAGAGCTATTCCCGGAGGGCTCCGAGGAATACCGCCGGGCAGAGGTCGAGGCTATGAACACGTCGAGGACGGTTTTCGAGCTTTACGGGGCGACAGCCGCCGAGGATTTGCGGGCGGCGGGATTGCAGGAGCGGAGCCGGGTAGCCGAGCGTATGCGCCGGGGACACGCGGCGACGAATTTCGAGAAAATCACAGCGAGCCCGGAGGCCCTCGCCGCTTTCCTCTCCTCCCTACCCGTGCTCTCGGGGCCGTGGGACGAGGCTTTTCACCATCGGTATTGCGACGCTTGCTCGGCGGAGGAGTGCGGCGAGTGCGAAAACAAGGCCCTAAACAATCCGCTATGGTGGTTAAGCCTCGCGGCGGAGGTGGACGAATGAGCGGCGCGGCGGTGCGGACGGCCTACCGTCTAAATGTGAGCAAGACGAAACTTTACAGGCTTGCAAAACAGTATTACCCGGAAATCGGGCCTATGAAAGCGGCGACGTTTATCAAATACCCGCGCTCTCGGGACTATGCCCTCGATTTCAAGGCCGGAGAACACTATCACCATTTATTTTTGTCGGTATGCGGTGGACAAGGAGGGCGCTCTATGGCTATCGGAAGGCCGACCTCACCGTTACCAACGCCTCCGGCGAGCTCTACGGCGACGACGCGCTCGCCGAAAAGGTCGATATGTTCGCCTCCGGCTCCGTCGCCCTCGAGACGGACGACAAGACAAACGAGGTTCACGCCGCCTTGCATGGCGCAACCGTGAACGAGGAGACGAAAGAGGTCACGGACTCCGACGGGGACGTAGCGCCGCGCGGGGGCCTTGTGTATTACAAGGTCATTATCAGGCAGGGGGTACGCTATTTCAAGGGCGTTTTTCACCCTCTTGTAAACGCTATCCTCGGCAACGACAGCGCCGCGACAAAGGGCTCCTCTATCACGTTCGGCACGAGCTCGACCGCGTTCAACGTGTTTCGGTGCAACTCCGGCGCGTGGCGCGTGACAAAGGAGTTTACCGACGAGGCGGATTGTATCTTGTGGTGCGATACTAAGCTCGGCAAGCCCGCCGCCCCGGTCGTTACGCCGGGGCCGGAACAGGGTACGGAATAACAGGGACAAAGACGGGAGGCGGGAGAAAAACCGCCTCCCGCTTTGGTGATTGGAGGCGACAGCATGAAAGCGGCAAAAATCACGGTCGGCGAGGACTCGTATTTCCTCGTGCTGGACGGAGAGGCTATGTTTCAAATCCGGGACGATTTTGGGGGGACAAAGCTACTTCTCGAGGCCGTCGAGCCGGATACGCGGGAGGCGTTCGAGGCCACTTGCGCCGCCGCCGCGCTTTTAGCGGAGCGGGGCGAGCTTATCCGTCGGCGGCTGGGCTATGAGCCGGGGAAAATCCCAGAGCGGGACGATTTCCTCCTCCTCGTGAGGCCGTTCGAGGTCGTAGACCTCAAAAACGCGGTTATCCGGGCTATCACGCTCGGGTATGGGCGGGAGGTCGAGACGGAGGACGGCGGCGAGTACGACGAGGGCCTCGAGGAGCTCAATCAAAAAAAAACACCATACGGCGGGCGGAATACTACCGCGTAGCCGTCCTATGTGGGCTATCCGTAACGGAGGCGCTTTTTATGCCTCCGGGCGAGGTTTTCGACCTATGGGAGCTTTACCTTAAAGCCCACGGTAAGAAAGGAAACAAGGAGGGCGAATAAATGAATGTCGAGGGCGCGGTCGTCGGCCTCGATAAGAACAAGGGGAAAGCGGTCAAAGCCTACGGCAATATGACGGCGGAAATGCTCAACGAGGTAGAGGGCGGAATGAAGAAAGTAAACGCCTCTCTCGCCGACTCCATCGGGGAGATAGAGACGGGATTTTCCGCGAAAGCCACGATAGAGCAAGTAGCCGCCTCCGTCCCGTCTTTGACAGACGAGCGGAGCCGGGCGGCGGTCTCCGGCGGCGGGGATACGACGGTAACGAATAATTTCCATATCGCCGAGCTCGTCGTCCGCGAGGAGGCAGACGTAAAGAAAATATCGAGGGAGCTCTACAATATGCAGAAAGCGAAGTCTCGCGGGAAAGGAGTGGTATAGCGTGGCGCTGGGCTTTACGTTCAATAACACCCATAGCGGGGCTATGGGTGTCGTCTTTCGGAGCGTCGATAGGACGCTCCTCCCGGCGAAACGGGTCACACAGTACACCATTCTGTATCACTACCGCATACGGAAAAGGTCAACGTAAACGGCTCTCAAGAGACGGATTGCCTTATCTATATCACGGCGCGGGGCCGTATTACCGACCTCACCGTAACGCGGATAAAGGTTGATTAAAGAAACGGAGGTTTTCAAAAATGGCAGCTCTATCTAACGTACACGCCGCGTCTATCCTCAATACCTCGTTGCGGAGCGGGACGTATTACCTCGCCCTTTTCCTCACCGACCCAACCGCCAGCGGCACAGGCACGGAGGCAAGCGGCGGGGGCTACGCTCGAAAGGTTATCTCTTTCGACGCGCCGAGCCTCGTCGCCGGAAAGCAACAGGTCAAGAATACCGACGCGGTAGATTACGGCGTTATCACGGCGGATATTGGGACGGTCTCCTATTGGGGGATTTTCGACTCGCAGACGGGCGGCAATCTCCTATGGTTCGGCTCGTTCGCCCGTGGTAAGAACGTCCTCAACGGCGACGCTATCACCGTCAACGCGGGCGCTATCGTCTGCAATATCTCGTAAGGGGGCGGGCCTATGTTTAACCGCACACCGTACAACCGTGCGCCGTATAACCGAAAGGCCCGTTTTGTGTTCGAGTGGACGGCGACGGCGAACGTCGAGAGCGGGAGCGGCGGCGCGGTTCTCATTATCCGCTACTTGTCCGGCGAGGCGGAGGCCGGGACGGGCTCCTCGGGCGAAGTCGTCCGGGTGCTACTCCCATCCGGCACGGCGGAGGCGGTAACGGAGGCCGTCGGCGATTATATCCGTACCCGGTTTTTTGCGGCGGTCGCCGAGGCCGTCACGACCGCCAGCGGGACGGGGGTATCGACCTACGGGCAAGAGGTTTTGACGGTCGCGGGCGTGAATATGGTCGCCGGGGACGAGCTCATTATCGACACGGAGCACATGACGGTAACGCTTAACGGCGTGAACATCGTAGACCGTGTAAGCGACGCGAGCGTTTTCTTTAAGCTCATGAGCGGGGTAAACGACCTTATCGTCGAGGGCGGCACAACGGCGGATATAAAAATCCTCTGGAAAGATAGGTGGTTATAATGGCGGTTCCTCAAATATTCGACCGCAATATGAAACGGCTCGCCTATCTCGATAACGCTATGAGCGTCGGCTATACCCTCGAGGCTAACTCCCTATGGACGGCTACCTTTACCATGCCAGCGGACGACAAGAAAAATCAGTATTGCGAGCCTCTAAACTACGTCGAGATTTTCGACGGGGACGAGCGTATCGACCTCTTTCGTATCATCGGGGAGGATTTAGAGCGGGGCGACGGCGCGACGCGGTTCTATAATTGCGAGCACGTCCTCGCGACCCTCTTAAACGACGTGCTTTTCCAGTATCATCAATGCGGCGGCACGGGGATACGGACGGCGGCGGTATTAAACTATATCCTCGCCCGGCAGACGGTCAAAAATTGGGTTTTGGGCTCGTGCGGGTTTGCCCGGCAGTTTGAATATAATTGGGAAAACTCGACCCTCCTCTCCGCCCTCTTTGCAGTCCCCGAGTGTTTCGATAGCGACTATCTATGGGAGTGGGATACCACGGGCTACCCGTGGACGCTCTCCCTCATAGCGCCGTCGGAAAAGCTCAAGAGCGAGATACGGTACGCTAAAAACATGACGAACATAAAAAAGACGCTGGACGCGACCGGGCTCGCAAATCGGATATACGCGCTCGGCTATGGCGAGGGGGTTAATCAACTCACCATAGCCGGGGTAAACGGAGGGCTCCCATACGTCGAGGACGCTTTGAGTATCGAGAAATACGGGCTTTGCTCGACTATCCTTGTCGATACCCGGTATGAGGTCGCGGAAAATCTCAAGGCATACGCAAAGCAGATTCTACGGGAGAGCGCCGAGCCCTACGTCTCCTATGAGATAGGCGCTATCGACCTCCACCGTCTCACGAAAGACGCTTTCTCGCGGTTTAGGCCGGGGGAAATCGTCCGCGTTATCGACGACGAGGACAAGATTAACCTCCGTACCCGTATCGTAAGCGTGACAAAGGACGACGCACAGGGAGACCCCGGAACGGTAACGGTCACGCTCGCGAACAAGTCGCAGGATATAGCCGGGAGTATCTCCGACTTGCAGAGCCGCGCCCTTATCGGGGAGACCTACGCGCAAGGCTCCACAAATCAGCAGATTTACAATTTTGCCGACAATGCGGACACGTCTCACCCGGCGACCCTCAAGCTCTATATCTCCGAGTCGGTCGTCCGTATAAACAAAATGCTCCTCAATATCCAGTTTGAGCCGTTCCGGGCGTTCGAGAAAGCTATCGGAGGCGGGGGCGGACAAACGACCTCCGGCGGCGGCGGGCAAACGACCTCAAGCGGCGGGGGCTCTACCACGTCCAGCGGCGGCGGCTCTACTACCTCGGCGGGCGGCGGAGCGACTACCTCGGCGGGCGGCGGGCAGACTACGAGCTCCGGCGGAGGACAGACGAGCTCCTCCGTAGCTCTTGTAAGCTCTAACACCGTTCACGACTCATACGACGACGGCGGGCCGGGCGGAGCAAATCATAATCACGCGCTTGTAAGGGGCGACAAGCTCGCGCTGACGGACGGCTCGGGGAAAATCACGGGGTATCGTACTTTCGTCCCGTCAGGCAAGCACACACACCCGGCCCACGCACACACCATACAGGCCCACACCCACAGAATAGACGCGCATACCCACAACGTAAGCGCCCACACGCACAGAGTAGACGCTCACACTCACCGGGTAGACGCTCACACCCACACGATAAAAGACCATACCCACACCGTAAAAGACCACACCCACGCGATACAATTCGGTATCTACGAGGGCTCTCGGGCCTCGAGAGCGGTTATCAAGGTAGACGGGAGAACGATACCGACCCCGGCGAGCTACGACAATATCGACATTGTAGCCTATCTCTCAAAGGACGGCGGCGGGAAAATCCAACGTAACGCATGGCATACGGTCGAGATACTCCCGGACACTATGAGCCGTATCGTCGGCGCGGTATTCTCTCAAACTTTTTGCAATTCTCGCGGCGGCGGGGATTATTAAGGGGGTTACACAATGGCAGAGTTAAAGACAATGTACCCGGCACAGCCGAACACGCCGGAGACCACGCTCGCCGGAGCTCTCACGACCTCCGACACGAGCGTAACCGTCCTCGACGGCTCTATCTTGCCGGACGCGCCTAACATTTTGACGATTGGCGCGGATACCACCACGGCGGAAACCGTCCTCATGACGGCAAAGGCCGGGAACGTCCTCACCATCGAGCGGGGGTACGACGGCACGACCCCGCGCTCGTGGACAAAGGGCGATATTATCGGGCGCTATTTCACGGCGGCAGACCAAACGGCGGTACAGGAAAATATTAAGGCGCTGGACACGGGCAAGCCGGATATAGTCCCCTCCCCGGTCTCCGGGAATTTCGTCGCGTTCGACGGCACGACCGGGGCGCAAAAAGACAGCGGGAAAAAGCCGGAAGATTTCGCCCCGGCCTCCCATTCTCATACCGGGTACATCGAAAAGCCCGCCTCCCCGGTCTCGGGGAATTTCCCCGCGTTTGACGGAACGACCGGGGCCGTAAAGGACAGCGGGAAAAAGCCGGAGGATTTCGCCCCGGCCTCCCATTCTCATACCGGGTACATCGAAAAGCCCGCCTCCCCGGTCTCGGGGAATTTCGTCGCGTTCGACGGCACGACCGGGGCCGTAAAGGACAGCGGAAAGAAAGCGGCGGATTTCGCCGCCGCCTCCCATTCTCATACCGGGTACGCGGAGGTAAAGATTTTCCAAAACGTCACGGTCGCGGCCTCGGCGTGGGCGAATAGATCCACCTATGCGGGCTACCCGTTCGCCGCCGTTATCTCGTGCGCCGGGGTAACGGCTAATCACGTCCCGGAGGTCACTTTCGGCGTGACGGAGGCCACGGGCGGCAATTTCGCCCCGGTCGCCCTCTCCGGGGCTGGAACGGTCACAATTTACGCGGCAGAAAAGCCGGGCGGCGCTATCACGCTCCCGGTTATCAAATGTGAAAAGGCGGTGTAAGGCATGATAGGAAGAACAAACGCGACCGGGGGCGCGGCGGGGACGAGCCTCTCCCTCGTCGTCACGGTCAAGGCGGGCGCGGCGGTCACGGCGACAAAGGGGAGCCGGACGGTCACGGGGACGGCCTCCTCCTCCGGCTCGTGTACCCTCAAGCTCCCGGAGGCCGGGACGTGGACGGTAAAGGCGACGCTCTCCGGGCAGACCTCCGACACGAAAACGATTAGCGTAGTCGATAGCTACGCGGTCTCCCTGACGTTCTACTCGGCGACTATCAACGTAACCGCGCCATCCGGCGCGACCGTCACGCTCAAAAAGGGCGGCTCCACCTTGCAGACAAAGACAAGCACGGGGACAGTATCCTTTACCGTGACGGAAACGGGGACATACACGGTCGAGGCCACGCAGAACGGGCAGAGCACGAGCGGGACGGTCAACGTCGTATCGAGCACGACCTCGTACTCGCTGACGCTCTCTTTCGTAAGCTCCACGCTCAATAGTAACTCGTGGGCCACAATTCGGAGCGTCTCCGATAAGGGACAGGGGGCTAACTATTGGAGCGTCGGCGACCGAAAGGCCGTCACCCTTAACGGGACGGTCGGCTCGCTCTCCCTCTCCAACTTCACGACATACGCCTTTATCCTCGGGTTTAATCACAACGCCGGGTATGAGGGCTCTAACCGTATCCACTTCCAGCTTGCAAAGACCGCCGTATCCGGCGGGACGGACGTAGCTCTTTGCGATAGCTCCTACAACTCAACGGGCTCCTCGGCGGCTTTCCGCATGAACACCAGCAACACGAACGCGGGGGGCTGGGCTGGGTCGTACATGAAAAAGACAATTTGCCCGGCGTTCGAGAGCGTCGTCCCCTCTGACCTCCGTTCCAACCTCAAGACCGTTACAAAGTACACGGATAACACCGGGAACGCCTCGACCGCGCAAGCAAACGTAACCGCCACGACAGAGAAATTTTTCCCGCTTGCGGAGTACGAGGTTTTCGGGACTATCACCTATGCAAATACATACGAGGCAAACAAACAAGCGCAATACGACTATTATAAGGCAGGAAACAGCAAGATAAAGTATCGGCACGACGCGACGACAACCGCCGTTAAGTGGTGGCTCCGCTCCCCGCATCGGGGCATCTCCGCTGACTTTGTGCGTGTGGGCGCAGGCGGCACGGTCAACTCTGCGAACGCGAACGGTTCGCTCGCTTTTGCGCCGGGCTTTTGCGTATAATTCGGGCCTCGGAAATTGCGCCCTCAATGGGCGCAATTCCACGGAGAGCCGAGAGGAGGCAGTAAATGAGCGTACCGAAATCCCGGCGGGGCGAAAGCCCCGCCGATTACCTCGACCTTGCGCGGGAGATTTACGTTTTCACATACGACCGGGTAAAGATACTCCCGAAATCGCACACGTTCGCGGGCAATGGCTCGTATGTTCCTTGCGACCCGGCGGAGGCCGGGGGCGTGTGCGTCAAGCTCCCCTATGAGCATACCGACGAGGACGGGAACACGGTAAAGACCGCCGAGGACATTGTTTTCAAGCTCCCCGGCGGGGAGCTCCTCGGCATGGAACAGGAGGCCACGCTCGAGGAGACGAGCGGGACGCTCCTCGTCGAACAGGCCGAGGAGGTTATTAACATTCTGACGGGAGGTAGTAGCGAATGATTTCCGTAGAGAAAGCGAAAAAGCTCCGGGCCGTGATAGAGCGGAGCGTCTCCGCCGCCGGGCTGGACGACGAGACCGCGCTCGAGGCCGTCGAGCTTTTCCCGGCGTGGGAGCCGGGCCGAGACTACGCCGCCGGGACACGGGTACGGCATAAAGGGGGCCTCTACGAGTGCGAGACCGCTCACACGTCGGCGGCGGAGTGGAGCCCGCCCGCCGCCGCGTCGCTTTGGAGCCCGGTAAAGGTGAACGGCGAGACGGGCCTCGACGAGTGGACGAGGCCGACCGGGGCGCACAACGCATACAAAAAGGGCGATAAGGTCGTTTACAAGGGCTCCGTCTATCGTAGCACGATGGACGGTAATACATGGTCGCCGGAGGAATACCCGGCGGCATGGGAGCGGGTAGAATGAGCCGGGCGGTCTACACGGTCTCGAAAGGGGGTGTAGAGATTGCCCGGTTAGAGGCGTTGATATGGGTACGCCTCACCGCTCCCGGCCTTTATCTCGTGTGCGGCGAGGACGAGGGCGAGGGCGTTCTCGTGGGAGGGGAGATTTACCACGTTCGCGGGTGCGCCCTTTTGCCGGGGAAAGAGACCGTCGTACTCGACTACATAGAAGAATAACGGAGGTAAAACAGCATGAAAGAAACAACCTTAAAGGCCGCTATCGCGGTCGCTATGGCGGCGGCTACCGCCTATCTCCGGGAGCTTGCTATCCCGGTTTTTGTCCTCGCCGGAGTTATGGTTATCGACTACCTCTCCGGCATGGTGAGCGCGTGGGTCAAGTGCGAGCTCTCCTCCCGCGTGGGGGTGCTGGGCATTGTGAAAAAGGTCGCCTATCTTCTCGCCGTCGCCGTGGCTATTGTCGCGGATTGGGTCGTACAGGTAGCGGGGGCGGAAATCGGGATTGATTTCGGAGGCTTTTTCTTTTTTGGCTTACTCGTGACTATCTGGCTCGTACTCAATGAGTGTATCTCTATTCTCGAGAACATTTCGGAGATTGGCGTACCTCTCCCCGCTTTTCTGCTGAAACTCATTGAAAAATTGAAAAAGACCGTAGAGAACACAGGCGAGAACGAAACACAGTAAAAACGGAGGCGCAAAAAATGAGCAATAGTAATTTGGTAAGCTATACGAGGATTTCTCCGAACAAGAACAGCCCGCGAAATCACGCTATCGACCGTATCTCTATCCATTGTGTTGTGGGACAGTGTACGGCGGAGCGTATTGGGGAGATTTTCGCCCCGGAGAGCCGGGAGGCAAGCTCTAACTATGGTATCGGGCTCGACGGGCGTATCGGTATGTACGTCGAGGAAAAAGACCGCTCGTGGTGTACCTCGAGCGGGGCGAACGACCACAGGGCGGTTACTATCGAGGTCGCCAGCGATACCGCACACCCCTACGCCGTGAAAGCCGCCGCATTTTCCGCACTCCTCGACCTCTGTGCCGACATTTGCAAGAGGAACGGGAAAAAGCGGCTCTTATGGTTTGGAGACAAGGAAAAGACACTCGCCTACACGCCGAAAGCTGACGAAATGGTTTTGACCGTTCATCGGTGGTTTGCAAACAAGGCTTGTCCCGGCGAATATCTGTATAGCCGTCACGGGGAAATCGCGGCGGAGGTAACGAAACGGCTCGCGGCGGAGGACAAGCCCGCCGGGACGGGAGACAATCCCTCCGCATGGGCCAAGGCCGCAACGGAGTATTGCAAGCGCAAGGGAATTTTTGCCGGGGACGGCGCGGGTAATTTCGATTGGCAAAAGCCGATTACCCGCGAACAGGTCGCCGCCGTGCTCTATCGGACGCTCGAGAGGGCCGGGCTCCTCGAGGCTCTCCCGGACAAGAAATAAGAAAAGCGGGCGGGGGTTTGATACCCTCGCCCGCTTTTCTCTTTAATGTAAACTCTTAATGAAAGTATATAGTCTTTTTGCGCCGATAGCACCGTATTTGAAAATGAGATAGTAAATCTTATAAAGGCCGTACAAAATAAAATACAGAGCCCACCCACAAGCTACCACGGAATATAAACAGAGGTAGAAACAGCCGACAAGTAACAACACAAAAAGGAAATACCAACAATTACTTTTTGTAAGCCGCAAGCCGATACCGAGCCGGAAACCGCCCATAGCCTTTAGACGCTTTGAAAAGCTGATAAACATAGTATCAACCCCGCTTTTTCGCTTTCAGATACGGGGCGAGTCCCCATACCGCAAGCCCGGCGGCGATAGCAACGCCGACGATAAACTCTATCGTACTCTCTTGCGCCAGCAGGGGGAACGAGCCTATTAAAACAACGGCTCCGGCGGCAATTTTAGCAATCATAGCCGGGACGGATTGGCGCATACCCGTCCTTGCCTCGCGCTCGTTCGCTTGCTCCTCGCGCTCGGCGGCTTTGCGAGCTTTCTCGGCCTCCGCTTGCTTACTTTTTTGTTTATCGACGCATTTCTTACAAATGTACCTATGGGACTCGGGCAAATAAGAGCCGCCCTCGTTAGCGTCAAAACGCCGCCCGCATTTCAAACAAGTAACCTCGTGCTTTGCCATAATGAGACCTCCTATTTTTACAAATCGTAGGAAAGAAATACGGTTAGTAAATCTTTATTACAAGAATACATGAAATTCATGTTACAGTCAAGAGGCCACAACACAGGGAGGGCAATTTTTTGAAGATTTACGACTATAACGGTCTAAAGAACGTCGCCGGGGAGCGTATCCACCAGCGGCGCACGACGCTACGAATATCACAAGCCGACCTCTCCGCCCGTATGCAGGTGCGAGGGGTAACTATCGAGCGGGAGGCTATCTCAAAGATAGAGACCGGGGACAGGTTTATAACCGACTACGAGCTAATGACGTTCGCCGAGGTTTTAGGCGTGTCTATGGATTGGCTCACAGGCAAAGAATAAGAACGGCCCGACGGAGAGCTCCCGCCGGGCTAATTTTTTCGCATAAATTCGAGTAAAACTATTGACATACTCTCGAGAGTATGATATTTTATTAGCAAGAATTTACGGAGGAGGCGAAAGAATGGCGGAGGGGAAAAGAAAAAGCGAGACCTCCTCGGCGGTAAAGAGGCGGTACAATCAAAAAACCTACGGGGCGGTTACTGCATATGTCCCGAAAGACCTCGCGGCGGCTTTCAAGGATAAATGCGCCGTCAAGGGAATTTCGCAAGCGCAGATTATCAAAAAGGCAATAGAGGATTTTTTGAGCGAGTAAACGAGGGCAAGGGGGACGGGAGGCCGTCCCCCTTTTTTCGATTTTTAGGGGGAGGGCCGGACAATGGCACGGAGAAAGGACGCGGCAAAAAAGGCGGATAAAAAGCAGAAAGAGAAAAAGTACGAGCACTTGACGTATAAAAAGAGACTCCGCCTCGAGGTCATGCTCCGCCAGAAGATACACAAGCAGACCATAGCCGACGAGCTCCGGGTACATATCTCCACCATATACCGGGAAATCAAGCGCGGGGAGTATGAACACCTTAACAGCGATTACACGACAGAGATACGGTATAGCGCCGACAAAGCCGAGGCGAAATATCAAGAGGGGCTCGCCGCAAAGGGAGCGCCCCTTAAAATCGGGAATAATTTCGCCGTCGCCGAGTTCATAGAGGAGAAGATTTTACACGAGGACTATTCCCCGGTCGCCGTGTGCGCCCTTTTGCGGGAGGAGGAGTATCTCGAGAAATACCATATCACATTTTGCCGGGCCACGATTTACAAGTACATAGACGACGGGAATATCTTCCCCCATATCACAAATAAAGACCTCCCGGAGAAAGGCCAGCGCAAGCGGGAGTATAAAAAGGTGCGCGAGAAAAGGGCTCCTCGGGGCCGGAGTATTGAGGAGCGCCCGCCAGAGGTCGAGACCCGCGAGGAGGTCGGACATTGGGAGGGCGATACCGTCGTCGGAAAGAAAGGCTCAAGGGCGAGGCTCCTCGTATTCTCCGAGCGGGCTACCCGGAACGAGATAATTATAAAAATCCCGGACGGCACTACAAAGAGCGTCGTCCGGGCGCTGGACAGACTCGAGAGGCGTTTCGGCGCGGACTTCCCGAGGATATTCAAGTCGATTACTTTCGACAACGGCTCCGAGTTTGCGGATTGCGAGGGCCTCGAGCGGAGCCGCCGGAGGAAAGGGAAAAAGAGAACGACCGTTTATTACTGTCACCCGTACACAGCTTGCGAGCGGGGGACGAACGAGAATATAAACCGCATGATACGCCGGAAGTTCCCGAAAGGTACAAATTTTGATAAAGTGAGGCCCTCCGAGGTCAAAGCCGCCGAGACGTGGCTCAACAATTACCCGCGAGGGATTTTAGGCTTTCGGAGCGCCGCGAGCGTGTTCTCCGAGGCCGTCGGACTCGCCGCGTAAAATATTTTATAGTTTTTTCGCATAAATTACTTGACATTTGCCCTTTTTTTGTTTTTTTACGTTATTTACCGGCAGGCCCTGCCCCACGCTTTGCTTGTTCCCCCTTTCCGGCCTTTTTTGCCCGCCCGCCTTGACTTTTCCGCCCCCTGCGCCTATAATATTCCCAGATTTCCCCTAAAGGAGTGTTCATTATGGCCCGCCTGTACCTTTCCGGCTTTGCCGACGAGATCTCCCCCAGCTTTTCCGTCCAACTCCAGGCCCTTCAGGACCTTCATGTTTCCCATATTGAACTGCGTGGCATAGACCAGACCAATGTTTCCGACCTTTCCCCCCAGCAGTTGCGGGAGGTAAAGGCGGCGCTCTCTGCCGCCGGTATCGGGGTATCTTCCATCGGCTCCCCCATTGGGAAGATCGCCATTACCGACAGCTTTGCCCCCCATATGGAAAAACTGAAACGCACCCTGGAGATTCAAAAGGAACTGGGCGCGCCTTATCTGCGTATGTTCAGTTTCTATCTCCCGCAGGACCGGCCTGCCGCTGATTTCCGGGGGCAGGTGTTGGAACGGCTGGCCTCTATAGCCGGTGAGGCCGCCCGCTGGGACGCTATGCTTCTGCATGAAAACGAGAAGGGCATTTACGGGGATACTGCCCCCCGCTGCCTGGACTTGCTGGAACATCTGGCCAGCCCCCATCTGCGGGCGGTGTTTGACTTTGCCAATTTTGTGGAGGTGGGCCAGGATACCCTTGCCGCCTACCAGATGCTGCGCCCCTTTATCGAGTATATCCATATAAAGGATTGTGCCGTACAGGAGGGCCCGGCGGGCCGCACCACGAAAATCGTGCCGGCCGGCCAGGGCGAGGGGCATATCCCGGAGATTTTAATCAGCCTGGTTACCGGCGGCTGGCAAGGTTTCCTGTCCCTTGAGCCCCATTTGGTGGACTTTGCCGGGCTGGCGGCGCTGGAGCAGGATCCTGCCAAGCGGGACAGCGCCTTGGACGGCAGAACCGCCTGGGAACTGGCCCTGGACACCCTGCGCGCGGTGATTGGGCAGGTTTCCGCGCAAACCGGGGAGGTGCTGTTATGATGGGCCAGGAAAAGCTGCGGTGCGCCATTGTGGGTTGCGGCGGCATCGCCCAGGTACACGCCCATGCCCTGTCCCGGCAGCCCACAGCCCAACTGCTGGCTTTTGCCGATATAAAGCCCGAAAGGGCCCAGGCTCTGGCTGCCCAATACGGCGGCACAGCTTATGCCAGCCTGGAAGAGCTGCTGGCCGGGGAAACCATTGACGTACTCCATATTTGCACGCCCCATTATCTCCACCTGCCCATGGCCCAGGCTGCGGCAGAACGGGGCATCCACGTGTTTACGGAAAAACCGCCGGTCATTTCCCATCAGCAGTGGCAGGAATTCCAGTTGCTGGAGGAGAAGGTGCGGGTGGGGGTGTGTTTTCAAAACCGCTACAACCCCAGTGTGCAATACGCCCGGACCCTGCTGGACGATGGGGATGCCGGACGGATTTTAGGCGCCAGGGGGGTTGTTACCTGGCGGCGGGAGGCCCCCTATTACACCGAGAGCGGTTGGCGGGGCGATTTGGCCACAGAGGGTGGCGGCGCGCTGATCAACCAGGCTATCCACACGCTGGATCTGATGGTCCGCTTTTTGGGGCCGGGTAAGGCGCTGGGGGCCAGCCTCAGCAACCACCACTTGCAGGGGGTCATCCAGGTTGAGGATACGTTGGAGGCTGCTATAGACTTTTCGGGCGCCCGCGGCTTGTTTTTTGCCAGCACCGCTTATTGTACCGACGCCCCTGTGCTGCTGGATATTGCCTGCGAGCACTTGTCCCTGCGGATTGAAGGGGAGGCTGTAACGGCGCGCTGGGCAGATGGCCGCACCACCCACCGGGATTTCTCCCTGGAAAGCCAGGAGGGGCCCGGCAAAAGCTACTGGGGCAGTAGCCACGGGCGGTGTATTGCGGACTTCTACGACTGCCTGCGCACCGGGCAGCCCTTTCGGAACGATACTGCCGGGGTAGCCGATACCATTGGCTTGATGCTGGCCCTTTATGACGCGGCCCGGCAGGGGAGGCAGGGGTAAATGGGCCTTGCCCGCCTGTGTTTTCCGCCTTTTCTTACTTTGAAACTGAGCGTTTTTGCGCTCAGTTTTCTTTTTTGGCATTATTTCCTATGGTTTCGCAAATAAACGAATATATGTTGTTTTAATAAGCCCCTGTGTTTTTTGCATTTTTCAATATTTTTAATTTATTAATTAAAAAAGTTAATTTCCCTATTGACAAGTTTAAGTTTTGGCGATATAATACAGCCATAGCAAGCACGGATTATCAGAAAGAGGTGACAAGCATGGCCCAAAAGAATTATCACGCGCCCGCCCAGTGCCCTGTTTGCGGAGAGAATATGCAGGTAACACGCCTGCAATGCAGCCACTGCGGCGCCGAACTCAGCGGAAACTTTTCCCCCTGCCGGTTTTGCACACTGGAGGATAAGCACTTACAGTTTGTGGAAGTATTCCTCCGCTGCCGGGGCTCTATCAAAGAAGTCGAAAAAGCCCTGGGCGTCAGCTACCCTACGGTAAAGAATATGCTGGATGCCGCCCTGGCTGCCCTGCATCTGGACGAAAAAACCGAGCAGCTCCAGGCCCGCGCCGAAGAGGAACGGGCGGGCATCCTCGCCCGGCTCTCAGCAGGGGAAATGGATGTTAACGCTGCCATTGCGGCCTTGCAGCAAGTGAAAGGTGGGAAATAGGGATGTGTGACTTTGATAATGTGCCTAAAATGGTCAACTACCTGGATATGACCAGGGAAAATGCCCTGCGGCTGGCCACCGTGGAGCGCTGGGAAAGAATGGCCAACCATTTCTGCAAAAAACATAACCGGGAAGGCGGGGATCGGCATGAATGAGAAAAACGGCATGAATGACAGCAAGCGTATGATCCTGGAACTGTTGGAGCAGGGCAAGGTTTCACAGGAGGAGGCCAACCGCCTGCTGGCAGCTTTGGAGGACGAGGAACCCGTTGGGGTGGAGGAGGCGGTAACGCCCCTGGTGACCATCAATGACAGCGGCAGCACCACCCATGTATACGCTGACGGCACTTTGGAGGCAACAGAAGGCCATGGCGCTCCCCATGCGGCGGACCATACAGGCGGTATCAAGCTGGTCCTTACGGACGAGGGCGTGGAAAACCTGCATACGGATATGGTAGGCGAACCGGCGCTGCCAACGCCCCCTACCCCACCCACGCCGCCTACGCCGCCTACGCCGCCCACCCCTCCTACACCGCCCACGCCGCCCACCCCTGGCGACCCGGCCGATCTTGACCGTTATCAGCAGGCCATGGATGCGGTGCAGGCCCGTTACCGGGAAAATATGGAGGCGTATCACCGGCAGATGGAGCAGCAGAGCGCCGATTATCAGCAGGATATGGCTGAGTACCAGCGAAGAATTGACCAATACCACCAAAAAGTGGCAGAGGCCCATGCCCAGGACGCTGCGCGCGCCGCCCACCATACCGCCCGGCACAGTTTCTGGCCCCTGACCGAGGAGGAATACGGCGAGATTTACGGCAACGCCTATGCGGCGGTATATGACCCCGCTTATGAAAAGCTTTACACCAAGTTCGGGCCCGGCGCCGAGGGTTTTCAAGAGGAAGTACAAAAGATCGCCCGCCAGGCCCAGGAGGCCGCCCAGGCTGCCGTAGAGGAGGCTTGCGCCAAGAAAGGGCAGTCCCAGGACACCTCGCCATACCAGTCCGGGCAGCATTCCGGCGGCTGGGGCGCCTGGCTGAACAATCTGGGCCGGGAAATAAACCAGGCCATGAACGGCATTGGCACGGAGATCGGCATTGACCTCAGCGAGGCCATGGCCGATGTGGCTGACACGGTTAGCGAACTGAAGGATTCCTTGCAGGAGATGGTAGAGGATTGGCAGGAGCAGCGCGAGGAAGAGTTAGAGGAGGAAGAGGAGGAAAGGGAAGAGGAAGATTTTCTGAACTTCGGCAGTGATGGCGCCCCGGACGCTAGCGTTCAAGGGGGCCCGGCGGGCGAAAGTTTTGAGGACGGTATGTTCGTCTACCGCTGTATGGCTGGGCTTAGCGCCATCGAAAAGCTGGAAATTGACTGGCCCTACGGCTCCGTTACCGTTGTGCCCTGGGAGGGCAACAGCGTGGAACTGGCCGAGTACAGCAAAACCCGGCTGGATGTGCATCAGCGGATGCAGATGGCCGTATCGGACGCGACGGAACTTACGGTGCGGTATCGGGCCAACCAGAAAAAATCCGGCTGGGGACTCGGCTCCCTGGGGATGAAGTCCAAAAAGCTGATTGTTCGGGTTCCCCAACAGCTTTGCGGGCAAGTAGAAGACCTGAAGGTCAAAAGCCTTTCCGGCACCCTGCTGATTTCCGGCCTTGGCGGCGAGGATTTCCAACTGAACAGTGTTTCCGGCACCTTGGTGTTGAAGGATCTCCAGGCCGAGGAACTGGATGCCCAAACCGTTTCCGGCACACTGCGGACATCGGATAATGTGTCCGCCGAAACGCTGAAACTGCACACGGTTTCCGGTACTGTGCTGGCCGAAGGTTTTTCTGCTGAATCCTGCGAACTCCGTACAGTTTCCGGCTCAGTGAAAGCCTGGGGCAATGCGGAAAACTTCAAGGTCAGCAGCACTTCCGGCAGTGTTGAACTGACGGTGGACCAGTGCCCGGAAGAGGCCAAATTCAGTGCGGTTTCCGGCAGCCTGCGCCTGATCCTCCCGGAAAACCAGGGCTTTACCGCCAAGTATAGTTCCGCTTCCGGCGGTTTCCACTCCGATTTCCCCGTTTCCACCAGCGGCACCCCTAAAAAAAGCAGCGCCACCTACGGCAATGGCAAAACCAAAATCAAGATGAGCACCACCTCCGGCAGCATGAAAATCCTCCGCCGCAAGGATTAATCCCCCCTTCCCCCCACACTTTTACCACTTGCAAAACCACCCGGCTTACTGTTTCCGGGTGGTTTTTTTGTTCCGGCTGGCGGGGTTGTTTTGCCTCCGGCGGACAGGGGCTCTGCCCCTGCACCCCGCCAAAGGAGCAAAGCCCCTTTGGAATCCCTATACCGCTATCTGCCTCTCTTTTACTTTTAACCCGTCTGCTCGACCGATAGCATAAACTTAACATCTTTTTTCTTTTTTTAAATATTCCTTTTTGCTGTTAGTTTCTTGATCGGCTATTAGAAGAATTTGAGATGGATGTTGTTTCGTTTTTTATATAATAAAAAAACGAAAAAAATTTCTACTGCTCTTGCTGGCTTTGGCAGGGAGATGGAGCGTTGGCCCATTGGCCGGGTCCAGGGACGGCCTTAGTCCCTGGTAGGGTTTGGGACGAAGTCCCAAGGTCTTATTAGCCGGCACCCCCGGAAGATCACACCAAAGAAAGAGCGCGCCCTCCAAGAGGAGGACGCGCTTTTTTTGCGGGGATGTTCCCGTTCAGGCTGGGGTACTTACACCAGCTCCAGGATAGCCATTTCGGCGGCATCGCCCCGGCGGGGGCCAAGCTTGGTTACCCGCGTATAGCCGCCGTTACGGTCGGCATACTGGGGGGCAATGGTATTGAACAGCTTAGCCGCGGCGCTCTCTTTGGTGACAAAGCTCATCACCAGGCGCTTGCTGTGCAAGTCATTGTTTTTGGCAATGGTAATCATCTTCTCGGCCAGAGCCTGCACCTCTTTGGCGCGGGTGGCAGTGGTTTCTATTTTACCGTTTTCAAAGAAGAACGTCACCATACCGCGCAGCATGGCGGTACGATGGGCTGTATTGCGGCCCAGCTTTCTGGTTCCCGGCATGATAATCCCTCCTATCTGTGGGTATTTATGCTATTCGTCGTCTTTTCGCAGGCTGAACCCCAGGGAGGCCAGTTTCCACACGACCTCTTCCAGGGATTTGCGCCCCAAATTGCGCACCTTCATCATATCGTCCTCAGACTTGTTAATCAGGTCCTCCACGGTATTGATGTTGGCCCGCTTGAGGCAGTTGAAGGAACGGACAGACAGATCCAGTTCCTCAATGGTCATCTCCAGCACCTTTTCCTTACCGCCTTCATCCTTTTCCACCATGATCTCCGTAGACTTGCCCTTATCGGACAGATCCACGAACAGATTTAGGTGGTCGGTAAGGACTTTAGCCGCCAGAGAAACGGCCTCCTGCGCATTGATTACCCCGTTGGTCCAAACCTCCAGGGTCAGCTTATCATAGTCGATGCTTTGGCCCACGCGGGTGCTCTCCACGTTGAAATTGACCTTGAGTACAGGTGTGTAAATGGAATCGACCGCAATTTCACCGATAACGCCCTCGGGCATATTCTGCTTGTTGCGCTCGTTCGAGACATAGCCCCTTCCCTTATCCAAGGTAAGCTCCATAAAAAGCTTAGCCCCATCGCCCAGGGTGGCAATGTGAAGGTCAGGGTTCAGCACTTCAACCTCGCTGTCCCCCTTAATAGACGCCGCGGTGACCTCGCAGGGCCCCTCCGCCGAAATCTCTACTGTTTTGGGCCCGTCGCAATAAAGCCTTGCCACAATACCCTTAATGTTCAGTATGATCTCGGTAACGTCCTCCTTTACCCCCGGGATAGTGGAAAATTCGTGCAGTACGCCGTCAATACGGATGGACTTGACAGCTACGCCCGGCAGACTGGAGAGCAGCACCCTTCGCAGGGAGTTGCCCAGGGTTGTGCCAAAGCCCCTTTCCAGTGGCTCTACCACAAACCGCCCATATGTGCCGTTTTCAAATGTTTCCGCAATTTCAATTTTGGGTCTTTCTATCTCAATCATCCGCGATCCTCCTCTACACAGGCAACGTAACGGCTGCTCCTATTCTCTATAACCGGCTGATTTTGTCATGGTCATATGGCCTGGTTCCGGCAGGGCAAGGCGCCCGGCCCAGCCTGGCAGGTGGGAATAACCACACAGCAAGGTGGCCCACAGGGTGCCCACAGCCGGCAGCATCAGGCTCTTACTTGGAGTACAACTCGACGATGAGGGTTTCATCCACTTCGAGATCGATCTCCTCGCGGGTAGGCAGCGCCGAAATAGTAGCCTGTGCATTAGCCGCGTCCACATCCACCCACTTGGGCGTGGGCTTGGCGGAGTTGGCCTCGATCACAGCCTTGAACTTATCGCTCTGGCGGCTCTTGTCCTTGATTGCCACGACCTCGCCGGGCTTGCAAAGATAAGAGGGGATATCCACCTTTTTGCCGTTTACGGTAAAGTGCCCATGCACCACCAACTGCCGGGCCTCTGCCCGAGAGCTGGCCCAGCCGCAGCGGTACACCACGTTATCCAGCCTGCGCTCCAGCAAAATCAGCAGGTTGTCACCGGCCTTGCCGGGCATGGTGGTGGCCATCTCATAGTAGTGGTGGAACTGGCCCTCCAGCACGCCGTAGAACCGGCGGGTCATCTGCTTGGCCCGCAACTGCATACCATATTCGCTGGCCTTTTTACGGCCCTGGCCGTGCTGGCCGGGGGCATAGGCACGGCGGGAAATGGCGCACTTATCGGTATAGCAGCGCTCGCCCTTCAAAAACAGCTTTTGGCCCTCGCGGCGGCACAGCTTGCAAACGGCCTCTGTATATCTTGCCATATTATCAGTAACCTCCTGTTATGGGTTTTTACACGCGCCGTCTTTTGGGCGGGCGGCAGCCGTTGTGGGGGATGGGGGTCACGTCTTTGATCATGCTCACGTCCAACCCGGCGGCCTGCAGGGCACGGATAGCGGCCTCACGGCCGGCGCCAGGCCCCTTAACAAATACCTCTACCGACTTCATCCCATGCTCCATGGCAATCTTCGCGGCGGTTTCCGCGGCAGTCTGGGCAGCAAAAGGGGTGGATTTACGGGAACCACGGAACCCCAGCTCGCCGGAGCTGGCCCAAGAAATGGCATTGCCCTGGGTATCGGTAATGGTAACGATGGTGTTGTTGAACGTAGACTGGATATGGGCAGCCCCGCGCTCGATATTCTTCCGTTCGCGGCGGCGGCGTACAGTACCTTTGGTAGTCTTTTGTGCCATTTGGGTGATCCCTCCTTACTTCTTCTTGTTGGCCATGGTCTTGCGGGGGCCTTTGCGGGTGCGGGCGTTGGTTTTGGTGCGCTGCCCCCGCACGGGCAAGCCCTTGCGGTGGCGCACGCCACGGTAGCAGCCAATCTCCACCAAGCGCTTGATGTCAAAGGCCACGTCCCGGCGCAGGTCGCCCTCCACATGGCAGTTCTTGTCAATATAATCGCGCAGTTTGGACGCGTCGTCCTCAGAGAGGTCCCGCACGCGGATGTCGGGGTCAACCCCGGTGGCGGCGCAGATATTGGTAGCGGTCTTGCGGCCGATGCCGTAAATATAGGTTAGCGCTATCTCAATGCGCTTATCTCTGGGCAGGTCAATACCGGAAATACGAGCCATATTATATGACCATTCCTTTCTTCAGTTTTGCGCGCAGCGGCCTTAGCCCTGCCGCTGTTTATGCTTGGGGTTGTCGCAAATGACCATGACCTTCCCCTTACGCTTGATGATCTTACATTTCTCACACATCTTCTTGACGGAAGGGCGTACCTTCATACTTCAATCACTTTCCTTTCTCACTGGGGGCGGGGGGCTTTTCCTTGCCCCCGGCAGCCGGTTTCATTCTGGAAGGTTGTAAGAACTTTTACATGGAAGAGGGCGCCGGCGCCCAGCCTTTTGTGAAAAGGCCCCGCCGGGAACCTTTCCGCCTGGCCGCCTTCCCCCTGCCGGTCCAGCTTACCGCTGCCCCCGAAGGGATAAAAGCTTACTAGGGTTTTATTTCGAGCGCCAGGTGATGCGCCCCTTGGTCAGGTCATAGGGGGACATCTCCATGGTGACCTTGTCACCGGGCAGGATGCGGATAAAATTCATGCGCAACTTGCCCGAGATATGGGCCAACACCGTGTGCCCGTTTTGCAACTCGACCTGAAACGTCGCGTTGGGCAGGGCCTCTTTTACTACGCCCTGCACCTCAATTACGTCCTGCTTTGACATAGATTGACCTCCGTATCATACGGCGGCGGTGTTTGTAACCCAACCCGCCTATGCCTTTCTTTCCCCCGGGAATGCACCCAGGGCTGCCCGTAGCGTTCGATTGGTGGCAAGGGCCTCTTCTGGCAGCACAGTGGCCGTAGGGGCTAAGTGGAGCAGCTTTTTGCGCTTAGGCCGCTCCAGGGGCCGTTGCTTGCCGTCGCACACCAGCGCCCAGGGGGGCGCAAGATCCACTATGGCCAAAAAGCGCCCCTTGTCCCTGCCCGCCTTGCTTTTTACAACCTGGCCGCGCGTTAGCTCCATGCCGGCCTCCTATTCGGGCAAGGTCAAAATGACCGGCCCGTTTGGGGTGATGGCTACCGTGTGCTCAAAGTGGGCCGAAAGGCTGCCGTCTTTGGTCACAACCGTCCAGCCGTCCGGTTTCACTTCAATCTCCCTGTGGCCCAGGTTGATCATCGGCTCTATGGCAATGACCATGCCTGCCGCCAACCGGGCGCCCCTGCCGGGCTTGCCGTAATTGGGGACGCTTGGGTCTTCATGCATCTTCGCACCTACTCCGTGGCCGCAAAATTCCCGTACCACCGAGTAACTGCGAGTTTCGACATACTCCTGCACCGCATGGCCTATGTCGCCCACCCGGTTGCCCGGCCGGGCCTGCTCAATGCCTTTCCATAGGGCCTGCTCGGTGGCGTCCAGTAAAGCCTGCGCCGAAGGGGCTATCTCCCCACAGGGGAAGGTCCAGGCATTGTCCCCGTGAAAGCCGCCTATGCAGGCCCCCACATCAATGCTGACAATATCGCCCCTTTTTAAAATAACGCCCTTTTGGGGTATGCCGTGGATGACCACATCATTTACCGAAATACAGGTGCTTGCGGGGTATCCCTCATAACCCAGGAAACTGGGCACGGCACCTTCGCTCTCAATATAATGCCGCACTTCTTTGTCGATCTCCCAGGTAGATACGCCGGGCTCAACCATACTGCCGGCCAGGCGCAGCGCCTTTTGAGAAATAACCCCTGCCTTCCGCATGGCGGAAAGCTCCCGGCTGGTTTTCAGCACGATCATGCCAAATCCTCCAGCGCCTCCAGCACCATACGGGTGGTGTCCTCCACCTTATCCTGGCCGTGCACAACCCGCAGCTTGCCCTGCTTGCTGTAGTATTCCTTCAGCGGCTCGGTTTGGGTGTGGTACACCGCCAGCCGCTCCTTTACGGTATCCGGGTGGTCGTCCTTACGCTGAACGAGGGTGCCGCCGCAAGCGTTGCAAATACCCTCTGCCTTGGGCTGCTTATACAGCACATGGTAAGAGGAGCCGCACTTTTCGCAGACACGGCGTCCGGACATCCGGGTTACGATATCCTCGTCGGCCACTTCAATATCCAGCACAACGTCAATACCGGCGCCCATCTTGTCCAGAGCCTCGGCCTGGGGGATGGTCCTGGGGAAACCGTCCAGGATGAACCCGTTCTGGCAGTCCTCCTGTACAATGCGGTCTTTAATGATGCCGATGAGGATCTCGTCGGGCACCAGTTGGCCGCTTTCCATATAAGCCTTTGCCTTTAGGCCCATCTCCGTGCCGTTCTTCAGCGCCTCGCGCAGAATGTTCCCCGTTGAGATGGTGGGGATCTTTTTGTTCTCGCAGATTACTTCCGCCTGGGTGCCCTTGCCGGCGCCCGGCGCGCCTAACAGAATCAGTTTCATACCGTCATCTCATCCTCTCTTCTATAATGGCGGGGGCTGCCGGCGGGGGGATCCCCGCTCAGCCTCGCCTGTTACCATTAGTCCAAAAAGCCCTTGTAGTGGCGCATCATCATCTGGGACTCCAACTGCTTGACCGTTTCCAGGGCAACGCCTACGATAATGATGATCGAGGTGCCGCCAATGGAGAGCCCGTACATCCCCGTAACATTGGTGAAAATAATGGGGATAAGGGCCACAAAGGCCAGGAACAGGGCGCCAATCAGTGTGACTTTGGAAAGGATTTTGGCAATGAACTCCGCCGTGGGTTTGCCCGGGCGCAGGCCAGGGATCGTGCCGTTGCTCTGGCGGAGGTTATTGGCCATTTCCAGCGGGTTATACTGGACAGACATATAGAAGTAAGCAAACATGATGATCAGCAGGAAATACAGGATGGTGTACAGCCAGCCTGTGTTGGAGAAAGCATCCATAAACGCTTTGCCAAAGCCCTCGGTGGGGTCCCAGAACACCTTGATGAACTGGGGGATGCTCAAAATGGCGCTGGCAAAGATGACCGGCATAACGCCGCTCATGGCCACCTTCACGGGCATATAGGTGCTCTGCCCGCCGTACATTTTGCGGCCCACCACTTTTTTCGCATACTGTACCGGGATACGCCGCTCGGCCTCGTTCATAAAAACGATGACCCAAATGACCACCAGGAACAGCGCGATGAACAGCGGGGCCAGCACCAGGTACTGCCCGCTGGTAGAGGGGCTGGTAAGCCCCAACTGGAAATACTGCCACACACCCCCAAAGGTAACGGGCAACCGGGCCACAATGCCCGCGAACAGGATCATGGAAATACCGTTGCCGATACCCTTTTCGTTGATCTGCTCGCCCATCCACATGATCAGGGCCGTGCCGGCGGTAAAGGTCAGCACAATCACAATGCCCACAAAAACCCCGGCAAACCCGTCGGTTATCTTCACAATACCCGCGTTAGACCGCAGGTAGAAGTAGTAAGCAATGCCCTGTATAAGCCCCAAAGCTACCGTAACATAACGGGTAATGGTGGCAATCTTCTTGCGGCCGCTCTCCCCTTCTTTGGAGAGGCGCTCCAGCGCCGGTATGGCAATAGTCAACAACTGCATGATGATCGAGCTGTTGATATAGGGCGTAATGCCCATAGCAAACAGGGATGCGTACGAAAAAGCGCCGCCGGTCAGCATATTGATATACCCCAGCGCCGTATTTTCGCCCGCTGCGGCCATCAGGTTAGAGAGGGCCGAGGCATCCAGGAAAGGCACCGGGATCACCGAGCCAAACCGGAACACCACAATAATCAGCAGGGTGTACAGCATCTTTTTGCGCAGGTCCGGGATGCGCCAGGCGTTCTTGATCGTGTTCAGCACGTCAGACCACCTCGGCTTTCCCGCCTGCGGCCTCTATTTTGGCTTTAGCCGCTTCGGAAAAAGCGTCTGCCTTAACCGTCAGTTTCTTGGTCAGTTCGCCGCCGGAAAGGATCTTCAGGGCGTCGCCGCTCTTCTTCAGCACACCGGCGTCCAACAGCGCCTGCACGGTTACCTCGGCGCCATCCTCAAAACGGTTCAAGCTGCCTACATTGACGGAAACGACCTCTTTGGCGAAGATATTGTTAAAGCCCCTCTTGGGAATACGCCGCTGCAAAGGCATCTGGCCGCCTTCAAAGCCGGGACGCATCCCGTGGCCCGCCCTGGCTTTCTGGCCCTTATGGCCCTTGCCCGCGGTCTTGCCATTGCCAGAGCCATGGCCCCGGCCGATGCGCTTGGCCTCCTGGGTAGCGCCGGGCACAGCCCTAAGCTGGTTGAGTTTCATCTTCACGCACCTCCTCTTCTTTGGTTATTCGCTGACCTGAACCAGGTGTCCGATCTTTTTCACCTTACCCTGGGTCTGGGGGTTGTCAGGCTGCTGGGAGGAATCCCCCACCTTAAACAAGCCCAGGGCATGGGCCGTGGCAATCTGGTCCTTCTTGCTGCCGATCAGGCTCTTGATCAGTGTAACTTTCATCTCAAAGCCCTCCCTTACAGAATTTCCTTGACCTGCTTGCCCCGGATAGCGGCCACCTCTTCGGCGGTACGCAGTTGGGTCAGGCCGGCCAAAGTCGCCCGCACCACGTTGCAGGGGTTGTTGGAACGCAGGGCCTTGGTACGGATGTCCTTGATACCGGCGCTCTCCACCACGGCACGCACCGGGCCGCCGGCGATAACGCCGGTACCGGGGGCGGCGGGTTTCAGGATGACCTTGCCGGCGCCGAACTCGCCCACAATCTCGTGGGGGATGGTGCTGCCCCGCAGGGCCACATGGTACAGGTTCTTCTTGGCGTCCTCAATGCCCTTGCGGATGGCGTCCGGCACCTCGGCGGCCTTGCCGATACCAAAGCCCACGGTGCCGTTACCGTCGCCTACCACAACCAGGGCGGAGAATTTCATCACCCGGCCGCCCTTCACGGTTTTGGATACGCGGTTGATGGCAACCACGCGCTCGGCCATTTCAACGCCGTTGGGGTCAAAATTTCTTTCACTAGCCAAACTTAATTCCTCCTCGCTTAGAAGTTGAGGCCGCCCTCGCGGGCGCCTTCGGCCAGTTCTTTCACACGGCCGTGGAAGATATAGCCCCCGCGGTCAAACACCACGTTGGCAATGCCCTTTTGGGCCGCCCTCTCGGCAATCAGCTTGCCGACCTTGCGTGCGGCTTCCTTGTTGCCGCCGGGGCCCTCAAAGCCCTTTTCCACGGTGGAGGCGGCGCACAGGGTGGTGCCCGCTACGTCGTCGATCACCTGGGCGTAGATGTGGGAAGAGGAACGGAACACGTTCAGCCGCGGACGCGCGGCCGTGCCCGAAATCTTCCCCCGGACTCTCTTGTGCCGGCGCAGCCGCGCCTTGTTGGTATCCGGTTTATTTACCATAAATTGTGTACCTTCTTTCATTCAACGCTCAATACGTTAAAATATTCTAAGGTCAGGACTGTTTGCTGGTTTTGCTGGCTAATTAGCCCTTAGCGCCCTTACCGGCCTTGCCTTCCTTATGGCGCACATACTCGCCCTCATAGCGGATGCCCTTGCCCTTGTAAGGCTCCGGCGGCCGTTTCTCCCGCACTTCTGCGGCAAACTGGCCAACCTTCTGCTTATCAATACCAGAGATAATGATGGTGTTGGCATTGGGGGCCTCAATCTGGATATCCTCGGTTTCCTCCACAATCACCTGGTGGGAATAGCCCAGGTTCATCACCAACTGTTTCCCCTGTTTCTGTACACGGTAGCCAACGCCCTGTACCTCCAGGGTCTTTTTAAAGCCCTCGGTCACGCCCGTCACCATGTTGTGTACCAGCGTACGGGTCAGGCCGTGCAGAGAGCGGTTCTCCTTCTGGTCGTCCGGCCGGGTCACCAAAATCTCCGTGCCCTCCTGGCTAATGGTCATCCTGGGGCTAAAAGCCTGGGTCAGGGTCCCCTTGGGGCCCTTCACGGTCACTTCGCTGCCGTCGATCTTCACTTCGACGCCCGCGGGAATATTTATGGGTTTTCTTCCAATTCTCGACATTTCGTCGCGCACCCCTTTCTATAAATTTTTGTGAGCTTTGCGCTCTTCTAATCACTTTGGCAAAAATTTGCCTTGCGCCGGATCCCCCTTCTCGCTACTGCACAGGGGCCCGGCGGCCCTCACCGGTTTTACCAGATAAAAGCCAGCACCTCGCCGCCAATGTTCTGCTGGCGGGCAGCCCGGTCGGTCATAATGCCCTTAGAAGTGGACACAATGGCCACACCCAGGCCCTTCATGACCTTGGGCAGCTCCTGGGCGCCGGAGTAGATCCGCAGGCCGGGCTTGGAAACCCGCTTGAGCCCCTTGATGACCGGTGTCCTGCCCTCGGCGTACTTCAGGGTAATGGTAATCATCCCCTGCTTGCCGTCCTCTTTTACAGAGTAATGCCGCACATAGCCCTCGTCTACCAAAATCTGGCAGATGGCCTTTTTCATGTTGCTGGCGGGCACTTCCACGGTATCATGCTTAGCGGCCTGCGCGTTGCGGATGCGCGTCAAGAGGTCCGCGATGGTATCGGTAACTTGCATGCGTCTTTCCTCCTTGTCTTATTACCAGCTTGCCTTTTTCACGCCGGGTATCTCGCCCTTATAGGCCAGCTCGCGGAAACAAATACGGCAAATGCCGAACTTGCGAAGGTAAGCGTGGGGCCTGCCGCAGATCTTGCAGCGGTTATACTGGCGGGTGGAAAACTTCGCGGGCCTTTTCTGCTTGATCTTCATGGATGTCTTTGCCACAATATTTCCCTCCCTTTATCTTGTAAACGGTGCGCCCATAAGTGTCAGGAACTCCCGGGCCTCTTCGTCCGTATGCGCGGTGGTTACAAAGCAGATGTCCATGCCCCGCACCT
The DNA here is from genome assembly GCF_034335085.1 of Acutalibacter caecimuris. Lineage (NCBI taxonomy): Bacteria > Bacillati > Bacillota > Clostridia > Eubacteriales > Acutalibacteraceae > Acutalibacter > Acutalibacter caecimuris. Next base: position 64,997 of record NZ_JAWXXJ010000006.1, read on the forward strand.
TGTCAACCTTATCGTAATCGATCTCCGGGAAGATCAACTGCTCACGGATACCCATGGAGTAGTTGCCCCGCCCGTCGAAGGAGTTGGGGTTGATGCCCCTGAAGTCGCGGACACGGGGCAGGGCCGCGTTGAACAGGCGGTCCAAAAACTCATACATCCGCTCGCCCCGCAGGGTCACTTTTACGCCGATGGGCATACCCTCGCGCAGCTTAAAGTTGGCCACGCTCTTCTTGGCACGGCACACCACCGGTTTCTGGCCGGTGATCTTCATCAGGTCGCCGGAGATGGCGTCAATGGCCTTGGCGTTGTCCTTGGCCTCGCCCGCGCCTACATTTATAACAATCTTGTCCAGCTTGGGGATCTGCATGACGGACTTATAGCCGAACTTCTTCATCAACTGGGGGGCTACCTCAGCGTTATATATCTCTTTCAGTCTTGCTGCCATAGTTTCGTCCTTCCTCCCTTACAGCGACTCGCCGCATTTTCTGCAAATGCGCTCTTTGGTGCCGTCCTGCAGGACCTTATGGCCCACACGGGTGGGCTTGCCGCAGCGGGGGCAAACGATCTGGACCTTGCAGGCGTAAATGGCGCTTTCGGCCTTGATGATACCGCCGGGCTCGCCCATCCTGCGGGGCTTAATATGCTTTTGCACAAAGTTGGCGTTTTCTACAATAACCTTGCCCTCTTTAGGGCTTACCTGCATGACCTTGCCCTTTTTGCCCCGGTCGCGCCCGCTGATGATCATAACGGTGTCGCCGGTCTTTACGTGTACTTTGCTGTTCATATTCGCTCAACCTCCATCAAAGCACTTCAGGGGCCAGCGACAGGATCTTCAGATACTCTTTGTCGCGCAGCTCGCGGGCTACTGGCCCGAAGATGCGGGTCCCCTTGGGGTTTTTGTCCTCGCGGATGATGACGGCCGCATTCTCGTCAAAGCGGATGTAGGTGCCGTCGTCCCGGCGTACGCCGGAGGCAGAACGGACGATGACCGCCTTGACCACTTCGCCTTTTTTCACCACGCCGCCGGGAGCGGCCTTCTTTACGGAAGCCACCACCACGTCGCCTATATTGGCATACCTCCTGCCGGTGCCGCCCAAAACGCGAATGCACATCAGCTCCTTCGCGCCGGTATTGTCGGCAACCTTGAGGTAAGACTGCTGTTGAATCACAGTGTGTTCCTCCTTTTTTACAGGCTAAGCCGTGTGCCTTTTACTTCGCCTTTTCAATAATCTCCACCAGCCGCCATCTCTTGTCCTTGGAAATGGGGCGGGTTTCCATAATGCGCACGCGGTCGCCCACATTGCACTGGTTCTCAGCGTCATGGGCTTTGCGTTTCACGGTGCGCTTGATGATCTTACCGTACATGGGGTGCTTTACGCTGTCCTGGATGGCCACCACTACGGTTTTGTCCATTTTATTGCTGACAACGCGGCCCACCGCGGTTTTCCTCATACTGGTTCTCTCACTCGCCATTTGTAGTATCCTCCCTTCCCTTAGGCGTTGCCGGCGTGTAGCTCGTTCTCACGGATGACCGTTTTGACGCGGGCGATGTCTTTTTTCACTGCCGGGATACGCATGGGGTTATCGAGCTGATTGATAGCGAGCTGGAAACGCAGGTTGAATAGCTCCGCCTTCAGGTCGGAAAGCTTGCTGTTCAGCTCGTCGGCCGTCAATTCTCTAATTTCCTGAGCTTTCATGACTGCGCCTCCGTTTCTTTCTGTACAAATTTGCACTTGATGGGGAGCTTGGCCGCGGCCAGCCGCAGGGCCTCCTTGGCCGTAGCCTCAGGCACGCCGCCCAGCTCAAACATTACCCTGCCGGGTTTCACTACCGCTACCCAGTATTCGGGCGAGCCTTTACCAGAGCCCATGCGGGTTTCGGCAGGCTTTTGGGTCACGGGCTTATCGGGGAAGATCTTGATCCAGACCTTACCAAAACGCTTGCAGTAACGGGTCATGGCAACACGGGCCGCCTCTATTTGGTTCGAGGTGATCCAGGCCGGCTCCAGGGCCTGCAGGCCGTAATCGCCATAGGTTACTTTGTTGCCGCGCATGGCCTTGCCCTTCATGCGCCCTCTCTGCACTCTGCGATATTTCACGCGCTTGGGCATCAGCATTTACCTGCGCCCCCCTTCCCTGTTGTTTCCTCTGCGGTCGCCCCGGTCCCTTCTGGGCCCGCGGTCGTCCCGGTCGCGGCGGGGCCGGTCAGGCCGGTCGCCACGGGGCGCGCGCTCACCGCGGCTGTCGCGGTTGTCGTTCAGCACCTCGCCCTTATACAGCCACACCTTAACGCCAATGCGCCCATAGGTGGTGGCAGCCTCGGCAAAGCCGTAGTCAATGTCTGCACGCAGGGTCTGCAGCGGGATGGTCCCGTCATGGTACTCTTCGCTGCGGGCGATCTCCGCCCCGCCCAAACGGCCGGACACTTTGGTCTTAATACCCTTGGCGCCCAGGCGCATACTGCGGCCGATGCAGCCCTTCATGGCCCGGCGGAAGGAAATGCGCCGCTCCAACTGGGAGGCGATGTTCTCTGCTACCAGTTGGGCGTTCATATCCGGCTGGCGTACCTCCACAATGTTGATAACCACAGGCTTGCCCAGCATTTTCTCACACTGCTGGCGCAGCTTTTCTATCTCCGTGCCGCCCTTGCCGATGACCATGCCCGGCTTGGCGCAGTGGATGTGGATGCGCACCTTAGAGGCGTCGCGCTCAATCTCAATTTTCGGGATACCTGCGGAGTAAAGCTGCTTTTTCAGCGTTTTGCGGAGGTTGTAGTCCTCCACCAGGGTGTCGCCAAACACATTGTCCTTGGCGAACCAGCGGGAATCCCAGTCTTTTATTACGCCCACGCGAAGGCCGTGGGGATTGACTTTCTGACCCATAATTTTCCTCCTATCCGCTTACTCTTTTTCCGCCACCACGATGGTGATGTGGCTGGTGCGCTTCAAGATCCTGTGGGCCCGGCCGTGGTCCTTGGGGCGTATCCGTTTCAGGATGGGCCCAGGGGTCACAAAGCACTTTGCCACATACAGGCTGCTCTTGTCCATCTGGTGGTTGTTCTCCGCGTTGGAAACAGCGGACTGCAAGAGCTTCTGAAGGTCCTCGCAGGCGGCCTTGGGGGTGTTCGCCAGAATAGCCGCCGCCAGGTCAACCGGCTTGTTGCGGATGAGGTCCAGCACCAGGCCCACCTTGCGGGGAGAGATGCGGGTGTAGTTCAGCGTTGCTTTCGCTTCCATTTCATGCACTCTCCTTTCTCTTACTTACCGGTCTTAGAGCCGGTGTGGCCCTTAAAGGTCCTGGTGGGGGCAAACTCGCCCAGCTTGTGGCCTACCATATCCTCGGTCACATACACCGGCACGTGCTTGCGGCCGTCATGCACCGCAATGGTGTGCCCTACAAAGTCCGGGAAGATCATGGAGGCCCTGCTCCAGGTCTTAACAATCTTCTTCTCCCCGGCCTCATTCATAGCCTGGATCCTTTTCAGCAGCACGGGCTGTACAAAAGGTCCTTTTTTCAGACTTCTGCTCATGTTCCTTTATGCTCCTTTCCCGTGCTTACTTGCCATTGCGGCGGCGTACAATAAACTTGTCGCTGCTCTTATGGTGCTTGCGGGTCTTGTAACCCAGCGCCGGTTTGCCCCAGGGGGTAACAGGGCCGGGGCGGCCCACAGGGCTCTTGCCCTCGCCGCCGCCGTGGGGGTGGTCGTTGGGGTTCATAACCGAGCCGCGCACGGTGGGCCGCCAGCCCATGTGGCGTTTCCGGCCGGCCTTGCCTATCTTCACGTTCTCGTGGTCAATATTGCTCACCTGGCCAATAGACGCCATGCAGTTGTCCGGCACATTGCGCAGCTCGCCGCTGGGCAGGCGCAACAGGGCCATGCCGTTCTCTTTGGCCATCAACTGGGCCATCATCCCCGCAGACCGGGCCAACTGGGCGCCCTTGCCGGGGTACAGTTCCACATTGTGGATGAAGGTACCGGTGGGGATGTTCTTCAGGGGCAGGGCGTTGCCGGGCTTGATATCTGCCTCGGCGCCGGAAACCACCTTATCCCCAACCTTAATGCCGTGGGGGGCGATGATATAGCGCTTTTCCCCGTCCTCATACTCGCACAGGGCGATGAACGCCGAACGGTTGGGGTCATACTCCAGGGTCAGCACGGTGGCGGGCATATCGTGCTTCTGGCGCTTAAAGTCGATGATACGGTACTTCTTGCGGTTGCCGCCGCCCCGGTGGCGGACGGTGATCCGGCCATAGCTGTTGCGGCCGGATTTATTGGAAAGGGGGGCCAGCAGGCTCTTTTCCGGGCCGGTTTTGGAAAGGCCCGTATAGTCCGTGACGGACATATTGCGCCTGGCCGCCGTAGTGGGCTTAAAATTCTTGATTGCCATCTCTTTTGTTCACTCTCCTATGATAAAAGTGCCAGGCCTTAGACCATGCTCTCGAAGAACTCGATGGTCTTGCTGTCCTCGGTCAGGGTGACCACAGCCTTTTTCCAGCTTTTGGTGTAGCCCTGGTAACGGCCCTGGCGGCGCAGCCTGCCCCGCACGTGGAGGGTGTTCACCTTGCTGACCTTCACGCCGAAGGCAGCCTCCACAGCCTGTTTCACTTCGATCTTGGTGGCGGCTTTCTCCACCTCGAAGGTGTATTTCTTCTGGGCATTGCCGTCCATGGTCTTTTCAGTAATAATAGGGCGGATGATGATGTCATGGGCGTCCATTATGCGTACACCTCCTCGATTTTCTCCACGGCCCCCTGCACCACGATGAACTTGTCTGCACCCAGGATGTCGTACACATTCAGGGTGTTCACCTGGGCGGTTTTCACGCCGGGGATGTTGGCCGCGCTTTTAATGATCTTCTCGTCCACGCTGTCCAGCACAATCAGCGCCTTCTTCTCGCTGCCAATCGCCTTCAGCATAGCGGCGATGGTCTTGGTCTTGAACCCTTCGCAGGTGATCTTGTCAATAACCACCATCTCGCCGTCCTGCACCTTAGAGGAGAGGGCGGACTTCATTGCCAGCCTTCTCACCTTTTTGTTAAGGGAATAACGGTACTCCCTGGGCTTGGGGGCAAACACGATGCCGCCGTGGGTCCACTGGGGGGCCCGGGTACTGCCCTGGCGGGCACGGCCAGTGCCCTTCTGCCGCCACGGCTTGCGCCCGCCGCCGGAAACCTCGCTGCGGGTCAGCGCAGACTGGGTGCCCTGGCGCTGGTTGGCCAGATAATTCTTGACCATATCGTTCATTACAGGGACATTGGGCTCGATGCCAAACACCGTATCGGCCAACTGCTGCCGGCCAACCTCCTGGCCCTGCATATTCAACACTGCTACTTCAGCCATTCTTCTTCCTCCTCCCCTTACGCTTTCACGCTGTCGCGTACAATGACCACGCCGCCGTTGGGGCCGGGTATGGCGCCTTTAATGGCGATCAGGTTGTTCTCGGCGTCCACCTTTGCCACCGTCAGGTTCTGCACCGTAACGGTTTCCGCGCCCAGATGCCCGGCCATTTTCAGCCCCTTCCACACCCGGGAGGGGGACGAGCACGCGCCGTTGGAACCGCCGTGGCGGGCCACAGGGCCGCTGCCGTGGGTTTCCTTCAGCCGGTGGAAGTTCCAGCGCTTGATAACGCCCTGGTAGCCCTTGCCCTTGCTCTGGCCGGTCACGTCCACCCGCTCGCCGCTCTCAAACAGGTCGGCCTTAATCAGGTCGCCTACCGAAAGGGCGCTGGTGTCCTCCAGCCGCAACTCCCGCAGGGTCTTCTTGGGGGCCACATCGCCCTTTTTGAAGTGCCCGGTCATGGGCTTGTTCACCCGCTGGGGTTTCTGGTCGCCAAAGCCGATCTGCACAGCGTCGTAGCCATCATTTTCCACGGTCTTTTTCTGCACGACCACACAGGGGCCTGCCTCAATGACCGTAACGGGGATGACCTTTCCCTTGTCGTCGAAGATCTGCGTCATACCGATCTTCTTTCCGATGATCCCTTTTTTCATTGTCTTTTTCCTTTCTACTCCTGGGGCCGCTCACCTTTTGTAAGGCGCGCCCCGTCAGGTTATTGGTCGATAAGCGGGACCGCCTATCGACATGACCCTCCGCTGTCGGTTGGTTGGGATTTAGAGTTTGATCTCAATCTCAACGCCGGCGGGGAGCTCCAAGCCCATCAAGGCCTCCACGGTCTTGTTGCTGGGCCTGAGGATGTCGATCAGCCTCTTGTGGGTACGCAGCTCAAACTGCTCCCGGCTGTCCTTGTACTTGTGGACCGCGCGCAGGATGGTGATGATCTGCTTTTCCGTCGGCAGGGGCACCGGGCCGGACACCCTAGCGCCTGTGCGCTTGGCTGTGGCCACGATCTTCTCTGACGACTGGTCCACCAACTGGTGGTCGTACCCTTTGAGCCTGATCCTGATCTTTTCCTTGACTGCCATCTTAATTACCGCCTCCTAAGTGGTTCATTGGGCGCGTTCGCTTTTTTCAACACTGCTCCGGGTGTTTCCACCGGCCGCATAGAAAAACCGGCGATCCGCACACGCAACATAGCGTGACGGACACCGGGGACAGAGCCGAAACTCAGCTTTTTCTCCAAACAGACATACCGGCCTGCCGGGAGGGCCCGGCGGTTCCTGCCGCTTAGATCGTTTCGCCCGGTTTTAAATCGGACATACTCCACGGAAAAACCGGCCAGCCTGGCCGCAACCTCCCGCTTCAACGCCCCGGCAGGGTTTCCCACCGGACCCGGCCCCCAGTCCCCCCGCCACCGCCTACACGGCAGGCTAATGGCTTGGGTTCCTCCAAAAAGCCAGGATTTTTCAAGGGCCTTAGCCCTTTAGCAGTCGTACTAGTGTATATTACCACAAGACCTTGTATTTTGCAAGGGGTTTGTAAAAACTTTTTGAATTTTTTCAAACCGCCCCATAAACCGCCTGCACCTATATAATGTAGATAGCGTTTCGCCCATGCCGCCCCCTCGTGGGCGGCGCAGGGGGCCGGCAGGCAAGGCATCAGCACCCGCAAGGCTTGCCTCGAAAGAGCCCGGCCGCCGAAAATACCCCTCATCCCCCGGCCGCAATCACCGCCTCCAGCACCGCGCTGCGCAAACCGGCCTTTTCCAGGGCCCGCACCCCCTGTATGGTGCTCCCCTCCGGCGAACAGACCTGATCCTTCAATTCCCCCGGGTGGGCGCCGCTCTCCAGGGCCAGCATAGCCGCACCGGCAGTCATTTCCTCTGCCAGCCGCAGGGCCAAGGCCCTGGGCAGGCCACAGGCCACACCGCCATCGGCCAGCGCCTCCATAAACAGGTCCACAAAGGCCGGGCCGCAACCTGCCACCTTCCCCCCTGCGCCCATCAGGCCCTCTTCTATCTCTATCAGGCTGCCGGTTGCCCCCATACTCTCCAAAAAGGCCTTTTTCTGCGCCTCTGCCACCCCTTTGCCAAAGGTGTACAGGGTAATGCCCCGGCCAATGGCCACCGGCGTGTTGGGCATAATCCGCACCGCAGGCGTCCCGGCCGAAAAAGCCTCCAGCTCCGCCAGCGTCACCCCCGCCGCCATAGATACCAGCAAGGGGCGCTTTTCTTCCAGCACAGGGCCAAGGCTTTCCAGCAGGGGCCCTACCTGCCCCGGCTTTACCCCCAAAAAGGCCATCTCGCAGGCCGCCGCCTGGGCATTGCCCCCTGTCTGGCAGCCCAACTCCTTTGCCAAAGCCTCTGCCTTTCCGGGGGTACGGTTGGCCAAAACCAGCCTTGCCTGGGGCAGTTGCCTGCGCACCGCCCTGGCCAGGGCCGCCCCCATGTTCCCCGTACCAATAAAGCCGATCCCCCCGTTTGCCGTGTTTGCGTTGGTGCCACCCATTGTGTACCTGTCCCCTTTCCTATAATATATTAATGTAATAGCAGCCATAGCGCCGCCTACCGCACTTGCCCCTCCCCATACACCACATATTTGTAGGATGTCAACTCTTCCAGCCCCATCGGCCCCCTGGCGTGCATCTTCTGGGTGGAAATGCCGATCTCCGCCCCCAGCCCAAACTCTCCCCCGTCCGTAAAGCGGGTAGAGGCATTCACATAGACCGCCGCCGCATCCACCGCTGCCAGAAAGTGCTGGGCCGTAAAATAGTTGGCTGTCACAATACTCTCCGAGTGGCCGGAACCATGGCGGGCAATAAAGGCAATGGCCTCCTCCACATCTTCCACCACCCGCACAGCCAGGATATAGTCCCCATACTCCGCGTACCAGTCCGCTTCGCTGGCAGGCACCGCCCGGCTGCCGGCCAGTGGCAGGGCCTTCCCGTCACAGCGCAGTTCCACCTGGTGCCTTTCCAACAAAGGCGCCGCTTTTTGCAGGAACGCCGCTGCTACCTTTTCGTGGATGAGCACGCACTCCGCCGCGTTGCACACCGAGGGCCGGGAGCATTTGGCATTGTACAAGATCTCCGCGCCCATATCCAAATCCGCGTCCTTATCAATATAGATATGGCACACCCCCTCCCCGGTGCGGATCACCGGCACGCTGGCCTCCCGGCTCACCGCCCGTATCAGCCCCGCACCGCCCCGGGGGATCAGCACATCCACATACCCGTCCAGGTGCATCAGGGCCTGGGCGCTGTCCCGGCTGGTGTCCTGTACCAGCGAAACACAGTCCTCCGGCAGCCCGGCCTCCCGCAGGGCCCGGCGCATCAGCGCCACCGCCACCCGGTTCGAGCGGATCGCCTCCTTGCCGCCCCGCAAAATGCAGGCATTCCCCGCCTTCAGGCAAAGGGCCGCCGCGTCCACTGCCACGTTTGGGCGGGCCTCAAAAATAATGGCGATCACCCCCAGCGGCACCCGCCTCCGGCTGATCACCAGCCCGTTCGGCCGGCGCTCGGTCCTGTCCGCCCGGCCGATGGGATCCGGCAGCGCCGCCACCTGGCGCACCCCTTCCGCAATCCCCTCCATGCGCCCCCTGTCCAGGGACAGCCTGTCCAGCAGCGCCGGGCGCATACCCTCTGCCTGGGCCGCTGCCACGTCCTCCCGGTTGGCTGCCAGCCATTCTTCCTGCCCGGCCAGCAACGTAGCGGCAATCGCCTCCAGCGCCGCGTTTTTCTGGGCCGTCCCGGCTACAGCCAGGGTACGGCTGGCCTCCTTTGCGGCGGCCCCTTGCTGTTCTAATATGGTCATCGGTGTGCCTCCTTTTTTAAGCCGTTACCGGCGGCGCCCTATGGCCGGGCCGCCCGCTTTTTATCCCTCTGCCCCCATCTCAGCCATTGGGCCGGGGCGGCCTGCAAACCGGGTGCCAATGGCCTCCCCGGCCACAACCGCGTACAGGTCCTCCATCCGGGCACCGTTGGTGATCACCATCTCCACCCCCGCCTGCATGGCCACCTGCGCGGCGGAAAGCTTGGTCGCCATGCCACCTGTGCCCCGCCAAGTACCGGCGCCGCCGGCCATCTCCCAAATCTCCGGGGTCAGCGCCTCTACCCGGTCCAGCAGCCGCGCGTCCTTGCAGGTGTGGGGGTCCCGGTCATACAGGCCGTCTATGTCGCTGAGCAGCACCAGCAGCCCCGCCCCGCACAGCCCGGCCACAATGGCCGAAAGGGTATCGTTGTCCCCCAGCACCTTATGGTCCCCTGTTTCGATCTCCGCCGAGGAAACCGAGTCGTTTTCGTTCACCACCGGGATGACCCCCATGCCCAGTAGCGCCGAGAAAGTCCCCCGCAGGTGCGCCGCCCGCTGGGGGTCGGCCACATCCTCCCCGGTCAGCAAGATCTGGGCCACCGCCTGCCCGTACTCCCCAAAAAACTTGTCATATAGGTGCATAATCTGGCATTGCCCCACCGCGGCAGCAGCCTGTTTCATCCGCAGTTCCTGGGGGCGCTGGGCCAGGCCCAGGCGGGCCGTCCCCACGGCAATGGCCCCCGAAGAAACCAAGATCACTTCATGCCCCCGGTTGTGCAGGCCCGTCAGGGTCCGGGCCAGGCGCTCCATGCTTTGCAGGTCCAACCTGCCGGAGTCATGGGTCAGGGTAGAGGTCCCCACCTTGATCACCATGCGTTGCGTGCGTTCCATACGGTCCCTCCCCGTCTTGTGATAGCCTTTCCTATGTTTATACCATACTCCGGGCCAAAAAGCAAGACAACGGGCGCAAAAAGTTTTGCCAAAGTAAATTGGCAAAGCCAAAAAGCGCTACCCTATTCCTCTTTGCCGCTGAGCATCCCCAGCGGTTCCTCCCCCAGGCTGCGGTTTACCAGCATAGCCGCCAGGCATCCAATCAGCATCAGCAGCGCCCCCGGCGCGGCAAAGTAGATCCCCAGCCGCACCAGCCCGTCGGCCTCGTCCAGCCGGATATCCTCTTCCTGAGAGAGCCCTTCCGCCCAAGGGCTGTAGCGCACGTCAAACCCCTTGTAGACAACCGGCGCCTCCCGCTGCGTTTCTTTTTCCCCGTAAACGCCCAACTCGCCGCCCTCTACAGTGGCAGCGGCCGGTCGGGCCAAAAGGGCCTGCCCGTGCAGTGCCAGCGCGCTGCCTGCGCTGCCCAATGCCGTGCCCAGCACCGCCAGCACCATAACTCCGGCCAAAATGGACGTCCTGCACTGGCCTTTGCTCATGCCCATTCCCCGCTCGATGGCGGTACGCTTTTTCTCCTTCACCACAAAAAAGTACAGCAACAGCAGCACCACCGCCACCGAGCCGCACACCCCCACCAAAAACAGGGTCAGCGCCCGGCTCCAGATCCTACCCAGGCTGCCGGTCACTTCCGTATAGCCGTTGTCGTTATACGCCACCACCAGGCTGGCCATTTCCGGCACAGCCTGGCGCAGGGCCCGGTCAAACTCTTCTATCTTCCCATTGGGTATCTGGAAGGAGGCCGTGTTGGCGTTCATCGGGGCCCTATAGGCGATGTTCTCCCGGTCCGAGGCCCCCACCGACCGTTGGGGGATGATCATGGTGTCCCAGGAGAGCTCCGACACCCCCGCATAGGGCAGTTCCGGGTTGGTAGACGCATACAGCCCCACCACCTCATACGTTTCCTCCCAAAAAGGCTCGTAAATCTCCCCCTGGGCGTCAAGGATGCTGAACCGGTTCTGAAAGCTGGTGGTGGTATAGTTCCCGCTGTCCGCGACGGTCTGCAAGTTGGTGGTGTACCCGTATAAAGCGCAGTGGAAAGACAGGCTGATCGTATCCCCCAGAAAAATACCCCGCCGGCCGGCGAAATCCTCAGGCAGCATCACCACCCTGGCCCCGCTGTCAAATTCCTCCTGGCTGATGGCCCGGCCCTCCGAAACATACATCTTCCTGTTGTGGAAGGCAGGCAGCAGGGCCAGGGAATTGGTGGGCAGGGTGTAGAACAAGGCCTCCTCCTTGCGCTTGACCGCGCTGGCCCAGGCCGACCAGCGGCCCAAGCCGCCCTGGCGGTAGAACGCCTCCGTCACCTCCTCCAGCCCGATCACCGGGCTCTCGCTAAGGGAAGGCACATAGGGCTGGTAAGGCGACCGGCACACCAGCCGCCCGTCCTCCTCCCACATATTCAGCGAAACAGGCACCGCCCCGTCCGCCGCGTACGGCCGGGCCCCCTCCCCGTACTGGGAGGTAAAGGGCATCTGGTACGCCACAAACTGGTCGCCGCGGTAAATCAGCGTGGCCATATACCGGGCCCCGGCCTTCAAGGGCACCGGTTTCCGGGAGAAGTGCTGGCACACGTCAATCTTCCTGCCCACCAGTAACGTGGGGGTATACACGTTTGCCAGCAGGCAGTACGCGTCGCTGTAAAGCACCTGGGTCACCCGGCATTCCACCGGCCCGGTGCCGTCGCCGTCCTCCAAGGGGGTAAACTCCGCCACATGGATCACCCTGGCCTCAAATTGGGTGTGGGCAGAAACCGTCCCGATCTTCGTCACATAATAGGGCCGGTTCTCCGGGGGCTGTATGTAACCGGCGCCTGCAAAGTCCAGGGCGCTTACATCCACCAGGCCGTCATACACATAGTAGTCGCTCTGGTGGTTTTGTAAGCACTCGTTATAGGCGCTTTCCTGCCGTATCTCCACCGGCTGCTGCTCTACGGTGGCGATGGTGGTAAACTGCTCCTCCACCGCGTCCAGTTGCTGGTCCGTCTGCACCAGCAGCACGGCGCCAAACACCAGCAGCATGGTGGCCCCGGCCAACAACAGCAAGAATAACAGGGCTTTCCCCGGCGTACGCGCCAGGTGCTTGATACTGATTCGGAACATCGCACATCACTCCTGGTATTGCATGGTTTTGTCTTATAGTATAACGCTTATAGCCATACAATGTCAACCATTCCCGATACACAAGCCCCCCATAGCCGCCCCCTCACCTCGCCGCGCCCCCTGCATATCCTGATAAAGAGGGCACACCATTCAGGAAAGGAGCCACGCCCATGCCAATCCGTATCTTTATCGATCAGGGCCATAACCCCCAGGGCGTCAACGCCGGCGCGGAGGGGAACGGCCTTCGGGAACAGGACATCACCTACCATGTGGGGGTCATGCTGGCCCAAATGCTCAACGACGACCCCCGTTTTACCGCCCGCCTCTCCCGCAACTCCCCCACCGATTCCCTGGGCACCAGCAATGCCACCAGCCTGCAAGCCCGGGTCAACATGGCCAATTCCTGGCCTGCCAACTATTTCATCAGCATCCACTGCAATGCCAACGCCAACCCGGCCATCAACGGCAGCGAGGTGTACGTGTACCAGGCAGGCACCCAGTCCTACTGGCTGGGCCAGCACATCCTAAACAGCGTGGTCGAGCAGGCCGGCACCCGGGACAACGGCGTGCGGGTCAACCCCTCGCTGTATGTGCTGCGGCGCACCGCCATGCCCGCCGTACTGGTGGAGCTGGCCTACCTGACCAACCCCGCCGACGCCCAAAAGCTGCGGGACGGCCAGCAATGGTTCGCCCAAGGCATCTACTACGGGCTGCTCAGCTACTTTGGGTTCCCCCGCCAGCCATAGGGCAAAAAACAAGAGGGCCGCGTTCATCCCCGCGGCCCTCCTGTTTTATATTGGGAGTGACGAAAAACTTGTAAGCAATCTCAGTTCATAGCCCAAAACATGGCCTGGCTTTTCAGCCCCGTCACCTGGAACACATCCGCCTTCCCCTGCA
>NZ_JAWXXJ010000007.1:0-86571 GCF_034335085.1 Acutalibacter caecimuris
GCATAAAGCGCTCGTAGTTGGCGTCCTGGCGGCGGGCCATATAGGCGTGGTTGTTCTCCTTCACGGTCTTGCCCAGTTTTTTGGTGTTATAGTTTTTCATGTTGATTTCTCCTTTTCTCCAGTTCTCCAGTCAGTTTTCCAATAAATACCCATTGCCCTATCCTTCGCTCGGCCCGCCCTGTCAGTTCATCGCCCAGAACATCGCCTGGCTCTTCACCTCTGTCACCTGGAACACATCCGCCTTCCCCTGCATAAAGCGCTCGTAGTTGGCGTCCTGGCGGCGGGCCATATAGGCGTGGTTGTTCTCCTTCACGGTCTTGCCCAGTTTTTTGGTGTTATAGTTTTTCATGTTGATTTCTCCTTTTCTCCCGTTCTCCAGTCAGTTTTCCACTAAATATCCGTTGCCCTATCCTTCGCTCGGCCCGTCCTGTCAGTTCATCGCCCAGAACATCGCCTGGCTCTTCACCTCTGTCACCTGGAACACATCCGCCTTCCCCTGCATAAAGCGCTCGTAGTTGGCGTTTTGACGGCGGGCCATATAAGCGTGGTTGCTCTCCTGCATGGTTTTGCCCATTTTCTTCGTGGTAAAGTTTTTCATATAAATTCTCCTCTCAGTTTATAAATCTATTTTATCCCTGTCAGCCTACCGGATGCACCGGCAGCCACTTATTTGTAAATTCTTCTCCGCCATTTAGGCTTTCCATAAACCGCCACAAGCTCTGTTCCTTCCGGCGGGCCGTCAGGGCAGCCTGCCTGTTTATAAGCTGCCCGCCTTTTGCCAGCGGCCTTCCCAGCATAGTGTTGGTGTTTTTCATGGTTTACTACCCCTTTCCCGGTTTTTTTGGTTGTGCCCCTTGCTGTGTTTCTATTATAACTCCAACAGTCGTTGGATTCAACCGTCAATATCTCAACAATAGTTGTGTTAATAATTTTCCTTCTCTTTCTCCGCCCGGAGGCTGCCTTCCTGCTTTCCCTCCCGGCCTGTGACTATATTATAAACCCCATTTATAAATTTGTCAAGGGTTTTTATAAAGTTTTTTCGAAAAATTTTTGACAGTTTATAAATCAACTATTCTTCTTTTTAGCCCCTCTTTTTCCCATCCGCCCCCATTCGCACTTTTTTTGATTTTCCCCATTGACATTTCCGCTCATCTGTTATATAATAAGTGCAGTTCGCGGGCGTAGCTCATCTGGTAGAGCGCCACCTTGCCAAGGTGGAGGTAGCGAGTTCGAGCCTCGTCGTCCGCTCCAATTTATCCCTTACATTTGAATAGCCCCACCCGAAATAGAGAAGTGAGAACTTCCCTATTTTTATTATCAGCGATATTCCCCCTGGAGCCGATTCTCATATAAAAGGACAGGTGACGCCCATGACCCAGCCCAAAGCCCTTGGGATCATCAACGAGGTTCGCAAAGCCATTGTCGGCAAAGATACCGTCGTCTGCAAAACCCTCATGGCGATCCTGGCCGGCGGGCATATCCTTCTGGAGGACAACCCCGGTGTAGGCAAAACCACCATGGCCCTGGCCTTTTCCCGGGCCATGGGTATGCAGTTCGGCCGGGTACAGTTCACACCGGAAACCATGCCCAGCGACGTGCTGGGCTACTCTATATATAATAAGGAAACCGGCCGCCTGGAGTACCGCCCCGGCGCGGCCCAGTGCAACCTGTTTTTGGCTGACGAGATCAACCGCACCAGCGCCAAGACCCAAAGCGCCCTTTTAGAGGCCATGGAGGAGGGCCAGGTCACGGTCGATGGCGTCAGCCGCCCCCTGCCCAGCCCCTTTACGGTCATCGCCACCCAAAACCCCCTGGGTACCGCCGGCACCCAGCCCCTGCCCGAGTCCCAGTTGGACCGGTTCATGCTGCGCCTCTCCATCGGCTACCCTTCCGCCGAGCAGGAGGTGCGCATCCTGAAACAGACCGAGGGCCGGCGGCCCCTGGAGTCCATCGTCCCCGCCGCTACCCTGGCCGAGGTCGGGCAAATGCGCGCCGAGGCCGCCCTGGTCCACGTGGCGGACGACCTGTACCGCTATGTGGCCGACCTGTGCACCGCCACCCGGGAGGACCCCGCCCTGCGCCTGGGGGCCAGCCCCCGGGCCGGCGCCGCCCTGGTCCGGGCCTGCCGGGCCTCCGCCTGGATGGCCGGCCGGGACTACATCGTCCCCGCGGACGTCAACCTGCTGTTCTTCGATGTACTCTGCCACCGGGTCGTGCTGGAGCCCCAGGCGAAAATGGGCGGCCTGGACGCCCACGCCGTGCTGGAGGGCGTTATGGCCCAGGTGCCCGCGCCCAGGCTGCTCAGGTAAGGGGGGCGGGCCTTTTGCTGAAAAACCGCCTTTGCTACCTGTTTATCCTCCTGTGCGCCGGGGCATTCTTTATATGTTTCAACGGGTACTACTCCATGTACGTGTTCCTGCTGGCCCTGGCGCTGCCCTGGCTCTCGCTGCTGATCTCCCTGCCGGGTATGCTTACCCTCCGGGTAACGGCCTGCGTCCCCGGGGATGCCCAACCGGCGCACACGGCCAAAAACCAGCCCGTTTCCCTCCATGTGGCGGTGGCCAACCGCTCCTTTTTACCGTCCGGCCGGGCCCGGGCCACCCTCACCATTGAAAACAGCTTTACCGCCGAACGCCGGGTCGAAAAGCTGGAGTTCTCCCCTGCCCGCCAGCCCCAGATCTTAGAGCACAAGCTAAGCTGCGCCACCTGCGGCGTGGTACACTGCCGCCTTTCCAAGGCCCGGGCCTATGACCTGCTGGGCCTTTTTTGGCTGCCTGTCCGCACACGCAACCACAGCGGCTGCCAGGTCGTTGTGCAGCCCACCCTGTTCCACCCAACTTTGGGCCTGGACCCCCAGCAATCCCAGCAGGGCGAGGATGAACGCTACTCCCTCACCCACCCCGGCGGCGACCCCACCGAGCTGTTCGGCCTGCGGGCCTACCGCCCCGGCGACCGGCTCAGCCGGGTAGACTGGAAACTCTCCCAGAAAACCGATTCCCTCCTGGTCAAAGAGGCCAGCCGCCCCCTGGCCACCCGCTCCCTGCTGCTGATCGACCTGGGCTGTACCGGCCTGGAGGCCGATACCCTAATGGACGCGCTGGCCACCCTGGCCGGTTTCCTGGCCGGGCAGGGGGTCGGGCTGCTGATCGGTTTCCTCCGGGACGGGCATCTCTCCCTTTTGGAGGCCGGCACGCCGGAGGACGTCACCCTGGCCCTGGAGGCGGTCCTCCGCCACGCCGGCCACCAGCCCCTGCCGGACACAGCCGTCCTGTCCTGCCCGGCAGGGGTTTGCCGGGCCGTCTGCCTCTCCTGCCGGCCCGGCTCCGGGCTTACCGGCGGGCTCTGCCAGCGCTATCCCGCCGTACGGCTGCATCTGGTCAGCCTGTATCCCCCCGGGCCCAAAACCAGCCTCCCTCCCCAGGTCCGCTGGGTGCGTGTCCGCCCCGGCCACCTCTCCCAAGACCTGGGCGGCCTGCTCCTGTAGCCCCCGGTACCCCGGCCCAACAGCCTGAAACGCCCCACAGAAAGGAAGTGCCCCCTATGGAAAAAGCGCCGCAAAACATCCAACTGGACCGGCCGCGGCTGCTGCTTACAGACGGCGGCCCCCTGCGGCGGTGGTTCTTTTACGCCGTTTTGCTCCTTTTAGGCGGGCTGGGGGGCTGGGGCTGTTTCATTACGGCCTTTGCGTTGCCTGTAACGCCTGCCCTGCTGGGGGGCGTAGGCTTTTTTTGCTGCGCCTTCACCCTTTGGCGGCAACTGGACACCCGCAAGCGCTGGTGGTCGGTGTCCCTGCTGGGTTGGGTGGCCTGGCTGTTCGCGCTGCTGTTCCTGTTTGACCACGCCCTTCACGGGGCCGTGCGCACCCTCAACGCCATGCTGGACCTTTACAGCAATAAGCTCAGCTACGACCTGCCCACCCTCACCCTGCCCTACACCGTCGGCGTGCCCCGCCCCTCCCCCCAGGAGGAGTGCGACGCCTTCTTCGCCCTCCTGTTCTACCCCTTCTTCTGGGCCATGTCCCGGATGCTGGCCCACTACAAAAACGTGCTGGGCCCCTTTGCCCTCACCGGTACCCTGCTGGTGTTCCCCCTCAGTTTCTCCATCCTGCCGGCAGGCTGGGCTTTTGGGACGCTGCTGCTGTTCTGGTGCGTGCTGCTGTTCACCACGTCCATCATCACCGGGCGGCAGGGCCTCTTGGGCCGCCACAACCGGTACCGGGTGCCGGGCATTGCCTCTGCCCGGCCCGCCGCTTTGCTGGTCCTGCCCCTTCTGGCCCTCTGTATGCTGGCCGTCTACCGCTTTGCCCCGCCCGAAACCTACGCCCGCCCCCTGCTGGTAGAGGATTTGCGCTATATGGTAGAAAATGGTTTCGGCGCCGCCGCGTTTATCCGGGGCGGCCAGGGTAACAGCAACCGGCAGGTACAGCTAAACACCATGGGCAGCCGCAGCTATACCGGCGAAACCATCCTCCAAGTAAAGTTTGATTGGCAACAGCCCAGCGATTCCGGCCTGTTCCATTCCAAAGAGTACCTGAAAAGCTTTGTGGGCAGCGTATACACCGGCCAAAGCTGGGAGCGCCTCCCGGACGAAAGCCGCCGGGAGGCCGATGCCCTCCCCCTGCAGGCCCAAAACCAGGTTGCCCGCTACCACCAGGAAATGTTCCTGGACACAGTGGACCGGCAGGGCGGCTACACCCTCTCCCTGCGGAACCTGGGGGCCAACCCCCGCTGCGTATATATCCCCTACGGCCTCAGCAGCCCGGCCGACGCCCTGGCCGGCCAGGGCGTCCAACTGGTAGAGGACGGCTACGCCAAATCCGCCAGTTTCCTCACCGGCGCCGGGTCATACACCCTGGATGCCGTGACCCTGCCCATGGGCGTCAGCTACTTCAGCCGCATCGCCGCCACCGCTGTCTTTAACCAGTACGGCGTTTCCCTCACCCCCTCCACCGGTTCCGCCAATTCAGGCACCCTCTATTCCGGCGTTTACAGCAACAACCAAACGGCCGGGGCCTCCACTGGCCTGTGGAACCAACTGGTCAACGGCCTTTCCGCCCAGGCCGAGGCCGGCGGCGACCAATGGCCGGAGGACCTCTACACCGTGCCGGCGGATGCCCTTGCCAGCCTACAACCCCAGCAGCAGGTGCTGGCCCAGGCGGTAGAGGCTTACAACCAGTTCGTCTACCGGCACTATACCCAAATCCCCCCGGAGCTGGAGGAGTTCCTCAGCCGTTTTCGCACCGCCTACGCGCTGCACCCCTACACGCGGGATACAGACTACCGCTACAAAGACGGCGCGGTCTATTTCGCCGGCAAAATCCAGGAGGTATTCCAGTCCTACTTCACCTATTCCCTGTCGCCCCCCACCCCTGCCGCCGGCCAGGACTTCGCCCGGTTTTTCCTGGAGGAGTCCCACGAGGGCTACTGCGTGCACTTTGCCACGGCAGCGGTGCTCCTGCTGCGCTCCGCCGGGTACCCCGCCCGTTATGCCGAGGGCTACGTGGTGCCCTCCCGCCTGTCCGGCTGGGTCGATGTCCCGGACTACAACTCCCACGCCTGGGTAGAGGTCTACTGCGGCGGCATGGGCTGGATCCCCGTGGAGGTGACCCCCGCCTCTGCGGATAACCCGGCGGTCTACTACGACGCGGCCCTGCCCGGCGGCAACGCCCAGGAGCGCGCCCCCACCCCCCAGCCGGCGGAAACCCGTCCCACCCTGCCTCCCCCTGACCCGGACTACCAGCCCCAGCAGGTGCCTACCGCCACCCCCGGCTACCAGCCCGGTGCCGCCCCTACCCCCGCGGCCCCGCCTGCGGCTGGCGGCAGCCATGGTGCCGGCCCCTCTGCCGGGCCAGGCAAGCCCGCCTGGCCGGTACCGCTGGCCCTGTTGGGCCTGCTGGCCGCTGCGGCGGGCAGCCTTTTGCTCTTCCGCTGGGCCCGCATCCGCCGGCGGCAAAAGGCCCTTTCCCAGCGGGACCGGGACCAGGCCGCCCTGGGGGCCTATGCCTTTTTGCTCCGGCTGTACAGTTGGGAGGCCCTCTGCGGCCGGCGCGCCCCGCCCCCTACGCACTGGAAGGCCCTGGCCGAAAAGGCCCGTTTCAGCAAAGCCATGCTCACCCCGGAGGAGCTCGCCCAACTGACCGGCGATATCGCCCGCCTCCAGCAAAAGCTGCGGGTCCAGCTCCCCCTACCCCGCAAAGCCCTCTGTTGGGCTTGCGGCCTCATTTAAAACACCCTATCCACCCAAAAAGCCCCCGCCTTTCCCAGGCGGGGGCTTTTTGACTTTCCCTTTTCGTCCTCAGTTCTCCCCTTCTATCACAGAGCGGGGGTCCAGGTACGCCGCATCCCGGCGCACCTCCAAATGCAGGTGGGGTTCGTCTGCCGACTCCGCCGGCACCGCCGTTACCGTGCCCAGAGCCTGGCCCATAGACACCACATCTCCGGGCTGTACCAAAAAGTTCTCTCCCAGCCCGCAGTAGTAGAACAGGTAGTCCCCATGTTCAATCACCGCCACATTGCCCAGCATATTGTCCGTGTAGGTTTCCTTCACCACGCCGTTGCCGCAGGCCAGTACCTGTTCGCCGCTCTCCGCGGCCAGGTCCGTGCCCGCGTGTATCCGCCAGTCCTTCATGGTGGCCGAGTACATCGGCGCCCCGGCGCTATAGGCTTTCGCCACCTCTTTCGAACCCACCGGGTAGATCATCTCGCTGCTGATCTCATACATGGGCGCGTTTACCGGCACCTGGGGTTCCTCCTCCGGTTCGTCCACCTCCGCCTGTGGCCCGGCGCTGGGGGCCGGGGTGGGGGCGGGCTCCTCCGGCGGGGCCGAAGGGGCCGGCGTCACCGTGGGGGTCAGGTCCTTTGCCCCCACCGCCGCGTTCACCTTTGCCTTTGGCCGCGGGCTGGGCGCGGGGGTACGGGGGGCCTCCGGGTCGTCGCTTATCCGGGAGGCCGCCTCCCCCGTCCCGCTGCTCTCCCCGGCATCCGGGCCGCTGGTGGCCGCCATGTACCCCTGCACCGCGTCAAAGGTACTCCACGCCGCAATGCCCACGGCTACCAGGCACACGGCCAGCGCCAGGTAGAACCCGTTGCGCCGGGCTTTGCCTTCTGAAAACCGCTTTCCGTTCATAGCATATCATCCTTTCAAGGCAACAGTTTCGTTTACAGGGATATTGTGGCCTGATCGGTGGAAAATATGCAATAGGGCAAAACTTTGGCCGGGCACTACCGTTAACACAGTGCAAAAGAGGTAAAAAACCTCTTTTAAACCAGGCGGCACAACCGCCCGGCTTGAAAATCAGCGCCTACCGGTTTTCAAGTGTGTTTGCTATAAAACAGGTTGGCGGGAAACGCCCACACACAACAGAAAAGAGCCGGACCATGCCGGCTCTTTCCCTTGTGCTTGAGGGGTATTATTGAGGAGGGTAGAACATGTATCTCAAGAAAAGGTGCGGTCCATTTCTTTCGAGTACACCCATATTATACCGCGCCCCGGCCCGGCAGTTGTTAAGCCGCTGTGAATAATCCTAAAACAAATTTATCCCCCTCCATGCCCCTCCTCAGCCCGGCTGCATGGCGTGCAGGCGCACCTGCGCGCTGCCGCTCACGGTCAGGCGGTCATAGGGCTGGCTGGGGTATACCACCCAGGTAAAGGCCCTTGTACCCTGGTCCACAAACATCTCCGCCACCGACCGGTCAAACAGGAACTGCATCTCCCAGCCCCCCTCGTAAAACCGGGGCGCAGCCATCCGGCTGTACCAGTCACGGGCAAAGTTTTCGTCAAAGCCCTGCTCCCCCGCCTGGCTGCGGTCAAAAAAGGCCCGGTTCTCCGCATCCACCCCAAAGTCCAGGCACTGCCCCGCCCGGTTGGAAAGGCGTACCGCCCCGGCCCCGGTACCTGTCACCGTCAGTTTGAACACCTGGCCGGACAGTTCCCCTGTCCAGGGCCCCGCCTCCCCAAAGGCCGCCTGGTCCACAGGCGCGCAGCCCAGCCGCAGGCCGCCCTTGGGCGTGTCCGCCAAAAAGAGCCGCCTGGGCAGGGTCATCTGGCCCCGGTAGGCGCCGGTAGGGGTGTTGTGGGCGTATATCCAGTTACAGGCCCAGCCCACCAGCAGCCGTTCCTCCGTGCCAAAAAAGGTAACGCCCGCGTAGTTGTCCAGCCCCGCGTCTATAAATTCCGGCTGGGTAAACCGCCCGTCGCACCGGAAACTGTCCCCGTCAAAGCGCCCGGTAAAGTATTGGGTGCGGGCCCCGTGGTTCTCCTCGCTGGGGCCCATGCTCACCAGCAGCACCCACACTTCCTCCCCTCCGGCCTGCAACGGGAACAGGTCCGGGCACTCCCACACCCCTTTGGCGTAGTTACCCGCCGGGCCAAATTCCCCGGTTTTCTCCCATTTTTTTAGATCCTCCGAGGCATAAAACTCCACATGGTCCCCCGCGGCCAGCACCATGCTCCAGCAGCCCCTTACCGGGTTGCGAAAGACCTTCGGGTCCCGGCAATCCCGCCGGCTGCCGGGCAGCACCGGGTTCCCCTGGTACTTGGTAAAGCGGATGCCGTCCAGGCTGTAGGCCAGGCTCTGCTGTTCCCTGTCCCGGCCCCCTTCCCCTGGCAGATGGCTGGTGTACAGGGCCACCAAAGGCCCCCGGCCCCCTTCGCCCAGCCCGCTGGTGTTCTCCCGGTCGTACACCGCGCTGCCGGAGAAGATATACCCCAGCCCGTCGGGCTCCAACGCCACCGGCAGATGTTCCCAGTGTATCAAGTCCCTGCTGCTCCCGTGGCACCAGTGCATCGGCCCCCAATCGGGCTCCGGGTAGTACTGGGCAAACAGATGGTAAGTCCCGTCCACAAACACCAGCCCGTTTGGGTCGTTGATCCACCCGGCCCTGGGGGTAAAATGCAGCGCCGGGCGAAAATCCCGGCCTTCTTCTGTATGCATACGGCTATGCTCCTTTATCTGGTATAGTTAACACAGTTCAAAAGAGGTCTTTTGCCTCTTTTGAACCAGACGGCGCAGCCGTCCAGCTTGAAAATCGATATCTGCCGATTTTCAAATGTGTTTGTCATATTCCCCACCGGCAGCGGCCCGCCCCCTGCCCTGCCGGCGGATACGCCTCTAGTATACCACAGGGCCGCCCCCACGCCAAGCCTTTTTTATGGCCCCCCTGCCAAAAAGGCCGGGGCGCTGCCTGCAACCCCGGCCTTTTTGTGGTAGATACGGCCATACGACCGCACAGGGCAAGGCAACACGGCATCGCCCTGCACCTAGGGCTTGTTTGAAAATAGAGGAAATGACGAATTTTTGACCAGAAACGGTCAGATTCAAGGAGAAAACCGCAAGTAATACTTGCGTATTACGAGGATTTTCGACGCAGAAGATGGTTGTTTCTGGGTAAAAATACGGCGTTTGCGATTTTTCAAACAAGCCCTAATTATATCTGAAAGATAAAGATAACCAGCCCGTACACCACGCTGGCGCAAATACCAAATACCAGCACCGGCCCGGCCACGGTAAACAGCTTGGCCCCCAGGCCCGTGATGAACCCCTCGCTCTTAAACTCCATGGCCGGCGATACCATCGAGTTGGCAAACCCCGTAATCGGCACCAGCACCCCGGCCCCGGCATACTTGGCAATGTTGTCGTACCACCCCAGGGCGGTCAGGGTGGCCGAAATCAGGATCAGGCTCACGGACACGGCCATCCGGGCCTGGGGCAGCTCCAGGCCCAGGTCCTGGTACAGGTTGCACAAAACCTGCCCCACCGTGCACACAAAGCCCCCAAACAAAAAGGCCAGCGTACAGTCTTTCACAACCGGCGAGGGCGGCGAGGCCGCCTTCACCGCCCGGGCATATTCCTCTGGTGTTATGCTCTTCATTGCGGCACCTTCCTTTTTCCGTAAAGTCTGCCACTAGTGTTCGCGGCAAACGCCCCATTATGCGCCCCGCCCGCCACAAAAGCCGCTGCCAGAAAAAAGGATAAAGGCCAAATTCGCGCAAATACTAGTGCCGTAACAACCGGCCATCCGCCCCACACCCGCAATACGGTTGACGGGAAACAGCCGTTGGCGCCTGGCCGGCAAACTTTGTGCGAAAGGAAGTTTTTATATGAAAGCAACAGGTATCGTCCGCCGTATCGAGGAATGTGTTATAATAACACAAAAGCCCGGGAAGCCGCATGAATACTGGGGTTCCGCTGATTTTGTCCGAGTCAGAACCGGTGGGTTCGATGGGTTTTTATAGGAGTATATGGGACTTGGAGGGGAGATACAGGAAAATCCGAGAAGGCTGGACCGCTTGAGGGTGGTCTGGTCTTCTTTTGTTATCGTATCACACGCAATCACACGCGTGCGATAATTTGCTTGACAATATCGCACGCGTGTGATATTATAAATGAAGTAGAGAGGTGAAACCATGGAACGCATAATTCCAGAAAATGAATCGCTTATTGTTGAATTTAAGAGTGACCGCAAAAAACTGTCGGACGATGTGTTGATAGATGCAGTGGTGGCCTTTGCAAATACAGAAGGCGGAGATATCTATTTGGGTGTAGAAGATGATGGGTCCATTACCGGACTGCACAAAGACCATAAAGATTCTACCAGGGTGGCTGCATTTATTGCAAATCGAACAGTTCCGCCAGTGTCTGTCAGAGTTGAGGTAGTAGAGGAAGAAACTGCTAATGTGCTAAAAATCAGCGTTCCCAAAAGCAGGAGTATTGTGGCATCCTCATCAGGGAAAATCCAGCGTCGGCAGATCAAGGCAGACGGAGAGCCGGAAAATGTGGCAATGTACCCATATGAAATAAACTCCAGGCTGAGCACACTGTCTCTGCTTGATTATTCGGCGCTACCGGTTCCAAATGCCAAATATGAAGATTTGGATCCTGTGGAAAGAGAGCATTTGCGCACTATTCTTAAAAACTACAACGGGGAAAAAGCGCTGCTGGAGTTGGATGATGAGGATTTAGACAAGGCCTTACGTCTGGCAGTTATCAGCGAAAAAAAATTGGTTCCAACATTTACGGGTATGTTATTGCTTGGGAAAAAAGAAAAGATAATGGAGCACATTCCTACGGCTGAAGCGGGCTATACGGCTTTTCGCGGGACTGATGTAACAGCAAACGAGTCCTTTTTTCTGCCGATGCTCACAGCAATAGAGAGAATTTTCGCATTTCTGGAGGCAAGGAATTCTGAACAGGAGATGGAGGTCGGATTGTTTCGGATCTCCATTCCTGATTTCGATAAAAGAGCTATGAGGGAGGCAGTGGTAAACGCATTCGCGCATAGGGACTATACCCGAATGGGACGGGTATTGGTCCGCTTGGATGACGATGGGCTTTCAATTAGTAACCCTGGAGGCTTTATTGAGGGCGTTACCGTAGAGAATATTTTGAGTGTAGAACCTCACGGGCGGAATCCTGCTTTGGCGGATGCACTGAAACGGATAGGTTTGGCGGAACGCTCCGGAAGGGGTGTTGACAGGATATTTGAAGGCTCTCTTTTTTACGGACGCCCCCTTCCCGACTATTCTGAGTCTTCCTCCACCAATGTTCGCCTGTTTATCCCTTGCGGCTTGCCGGACAAGAAATTCATACGAATGGTTACAGAAGAACAACAGCGTACAGGTGCGCCTATGCCAGTAAATACTCTTTTGATTCTGAATACGCTGAAGCATGGGAGGCGTATGACGATTGCCAATATTGCAGAAACTACAAAAATATCTGAGGGAAAGATTCGCGCAACAGTGGAACGGATGACAGAATCAGGGCTGATTGAGACGGTAGGCGCTGGTAAGGGCCGTATGTATATATTGAGTGCAAAAGCTTATCGGGACGCGGTAAGCTATGTGCGCCAGACGGATATTGAGGCTTTGCGACATCAGGAATTGGTTCTCAAACTGGTTGAGATGCAGGGAGCGGTGTCGCGGAAGGATGTGGTTGAACTGCTGCATGTGAGTCCATCCCAGGCATATCGGATTTTGCAAAAGATGGTGAAGGATGAATGCCTAGTGCAAGAGGGAACAACAAGAAATGCACGATATAAAAAGAACTTATAGCCATAACAAGTTAATTATAAAAGAATTCCATATTTTTGTTGTTCAATAATTGAAATGACAACGAACGATTTGGCTTTTTCTATAAGGATTAGGCTTTGTTTGCTAAATAAGCGTTGCACAAAGACGAGAGGTGTGCTAAAACAGGAACATAAAATGATATGAATTGACAAAAGAACAATGAAAGCGCATAAAAGAACTGTTGCCAGCGGAAGGACGGCAAAGCGTGGCCAGCCACGGAAGTATGCTCAATGGGATGCTTTGGATCGCCCGTAGCAGAGCGCAGCGGCAGGAATTGCAGGAGGCTTATGGATCAGGGTAGTCTGTGTAGGCCCGATTTGCCAAATAGCGGGGGTACCTTGGAAGCCATATTCCTAACACTGTCTGCGGATATGGGCATGAAAAATGTGAGCCTGGGCTCTACCTGCATTAAGGTTCACGAAAGTGTCAACATGGAAAGAAATAGCCGATTAGGCAATTTGGCGGACCCGAGGTGGGTTGAATACAACTGCATGCAATTGAAGATGGACTAGGAAATCCTGTTGAGCTACTAGGAAAAGTAGAGGTCCGCAACAGCAATGTGTTAGCAAACCGTGCTTATGGGGAAAATAGTTTGGGATTATATCCCAGGACAGGGAGCCAGTTATGCGATTCCCCCGCAGAGCAATATTTCTGAACCCTTCGCCAATGATCGGTGACTACATGAAGAACACTATTTGTTTGAGTGTTTTTTCATAACCTCAAACAGTTTTGTAAGATTGTCACTAGACATAATATGTTAGTTGTTTCGTTCCTCGCCTTTGTTTATCTCGCATATATTGATATTAGTATATAATCAAAAACGAACTTGATATGAAGTATGTCAAAAATATAAGAAATACATATGAGATTGTTTCAAAAGACAACAGCGAATTGCAAATAGATGTACCAGGATTTCTATTAAACGCAGAGACTTGAAAATTGAATGGCAACACAAAGTTAAAAATGAACCAGTCAAGGAGCGGGATAAAAGGGAAAACAACGCAAATAATACCTTAGCAGGCGAGTTGGGCCGGGTAGTCACATGAAGCGACTTGCTCAAAATGGAGAATGGATTTTGATATAAATTGTGCAGCTAATGGCTCCCTGGCGGCAAAAATCGTTGTTTTCTATAAAAGTTATTCTGAAAGGGATGAATTAGCATGAAAGCTACTGGAATTGTACGCCGTATCGACGACCTCGGCCGGGTCGTCATCCCCAAAGAGATCCGCCGCACCCTGAAGATCCGGGAGGGTATGCCCATGGAGATCTTCACCGACGTTTCCGGCGGGGTCATCCTCAAAAAGTATTCCCCCGTAGGGGAGATGTCCCAACTGGCCCAGTCCTATGCCGAGGCCCTGGTCAACCTCACCGGCTATGCCGCCGCTGTGTGCGATACCGAGCAGGTCATCGCCGTGGCCGGCCCCGCCAAAAAGGACCTGCTGCACAAGCCCATCTCCGTGCAGATGGACGAGCTGGTGCAGGGCAAGCGCTCCTTCCACACCAACGGGGAAAACACCGTGCTGGCCGCCCAGGGTTTCCCCGCGGCGGCGGTGGCCGTGTTCCCGGTGGTGTCCTCCGGCGACGCCATGGGCGCGGTGCTGCTGCTCAAGGGGGAAAAATCCTCCCCCAAGGTCAGCAGCGAGGCCGCCGAAAGCCTCAAGGCCGCGGCCATGTTCCTCTCCCGCCAGTTGGAAAGCTGAAAAACGCCGGGCCTATCCCCCTTCCTGCGGGGGTCCCCCAAAAGAAAACCGCGAAAACCCTTGATTTTCCCGGTGCACGGTGTTATAATACCAATGTAATAGGCTGTAGACTGAGAGAGTGGGGCGACCCGCTCTTTCGTGTTGTTACGCCCCCGCCGCAGCCATGGCGGGGCGCGGCAGCCCAACAGGAAAAGGAGGGAGCATGGGCCATGTGCCATGAAAACGGCGAGAAAAAGCCAAAGGCCGGGGTTGCCGCCACCGTGCGGGCCCTGGCCGGCCCCCTGGCAGAAGAACTGGGCCTGCGGGTCTGGGACGTACAGTATGCCAAGGAGGGCGCTGAATGGGTGCTGCGCATCTATATTGATAAAGAAGGCGGCGTGGGTATCGACGACTGCGTGGACATGACCCACGCCATAGACCCGGTGCTGGACCGGGAGGATCCCGTCCCCCAGGAATACGTGCTGGAGGTTTCCTCTCCGGGCGTCAACCGCCGGCTCACCCGGCCCGAACACCTACAGGCCTATTTGGGCCTGCCGGTACGGGCCCGGCTCATCCGCCCCCTGCCGGACGGCGCCAAAGAGCTGGAGGGCCTGCTGCTGGAGGCCGGGGCCGAGGGCCTGGAGATCCAGTTGGACGAAGAAACCAGCGTAAGCCTGCAAAAAAAGGAACTGGCCTGGGTCAGCGCCCTGGACGACCCGGCCTTTTAAGGGGCCCCCAAAGGGCAGCGCCCCTACGGCCATTTGGGAGGTACCCTGTATGGACTATATGGACTACACCATCTCGGAAGAGCGGCTCACCCCCGCCGCTTACATCGCTTTTTAGCCCAAAGCGATTTGGGCTCCCAGTACCCGGCAGAGCGGTTCCAGGAGCGGGTGGCCCGGCTGGTGGAAAGCGTCCCCATCAGCCTCACCGTCCGGGACCCCGCCGGCCGGCTGGTCGGCGTCTGCCTGGGGCTTACGGACTTTGCCTACTGGCTCTTTCTCACCGGCCTGGGGGCTGTGCGGGACTGCGCCGGCCGGGGCATTGGCAGGGCGCTGGTCAAGCGGGCCCTGGCCGCCGCCGGCGGGGAGGAAAACATCATCCTGTACGCCTGCGCCCATCCCGGCGCCCTCCCTTTCTACCGGAAGATCGGCATGGAGCCCGCCCAGGATGTGATGGTCTACGACCATATAGACTGGACGCCCTTCACCGTAACATAAACCCACGCCGGGCCCCCACACGGCCGGCCCCGGCGTATCCGCCTATCGGAATCTATCGTAAGGAGTGGTCAGCAAACATGGTACGCAAAAAGAAGAAAGAACCCGAGCAGCAGGGGAATGAAGAGCTGTTCCTGGCCCTGGCCCTTTTGGAAAAGGAGCGGGGCGTCCCGGTGGACTTTATGCTGGATAAGATCAAAAAAGCCATCGCCAACGCCTGTAGCAAAGCCTACCGCAACGAGGATGTAGACGTCCGGGTAGACCCGGCCGCCGGCAAGTTTGAGGTATACCTGCAAAAGCAGGTGGTGGAAGAGGTGCTGGACCCGGACAAGGAGATGCTCCTGGAAACCGCCCGGCAAATCTCCCCCCTAGCCCAGTTGGGCGAGAGCGTGGGCATCAAGCTGGATACCAAGCAGTTCAGCCGGGTGGCCGCCCAGTCCGCCCGCAACATCATCCGCCAGGGCATCAAAGAGAACGAAAACGGCCAAATGCGCCAAGAGCTCCAAAGCAAGGACCAGGAGCTGGTCACCGCCCTGGTAGAGCGCATCGACCCCCGCAGCGGCGCCCTGTCCCTGCGCATCGGCAAGCTGGAAGTCACCCTGCCCAAAAGCGAGCAGATCGGCAACGAGCAGGTCCGGGAGGGCGACCACCTTAAGGTGCTGGTGGCCGGCATCAAAGAGGAGGACAAAGGCCCCAAGGGCATTATCTCCCGGGTGCGCCCGGAACTGGTCAAGCGTATGTTTGAAGTAGAGGTGGCCGAGATCTACGACGGCACCGTAGAGATCAAGGCCGTGTCACGGGAGGCCGGCTCCCGCACCAAGCTGGCCGTCCTCAGCCATGACCCCAATGTAGACGCGGTCGGCGCCTGCATCGGCACACGGGGCGCACGGGTCAACAAGATCGTGGAGGAGCTGGGCGGCGAGAAGATCGACATCGTCGAGTATAGCGAGGACCCCAAGCTTTTCATTGCCGCGGCCCTGTCCCCGGCCAATGTGCTGTCGGTAGAGCTCACCGAGGAAAGCAAGGCCTGCAAAGTCACCGTGCCGGATAGCCAGCTATCCCTGGCCATTGGCAACAAGGGCCAAAACGCCCGGCTGGCCGCCCGCCTCACCGGCTGGAAGATCGATATCAAACCGGAAAGCGGTTTCTTCGGCGAAGAGGCCGCCGACCCGGCCCCCTAAGGGCCTTTTTAGGAAAAGGGAGTGGTGAATATGCGCCCAAAGAAAACCCCCATGCGGATGTGCACCGGCTGCGGGCAGATGAAGCCGAAAAAAGAGCTGGTCCGCATCGTAAAAGCCCCCGAAGAACAGGATGCATCCGGCCGGCCCCTGCCCCCGGCTATCTCCCTGGACCCCACCGGCAAAAAACCCGGCCGTGGGGCTTACCTCTGCCACAGCGGCCAGTGCCTGCGCCTGGCCCGCAAAGCCCGGCGGCTGGAGCGCGCCTTCGCCTGCAAAATCCCGGATGACGTATACGAGAAACTGGAAGGGGAGTTGGCAGGCAATGGATAAAGCCCTTTCCCTGCTGGGCCTGGCCCGCCGGGCCGGCCGGCTGGAGGCAGGTTTCGACGCCTGCCGCAAAGCCGCCCGCTCCGGCCGGGCCGCGCTGCTGGTCGCCGCGGGGGATATATCGGAAAAAACCTATAAAAACCTTTGCTACGAGGCCCACCGGGCCGGCATCCCCGCTTTGCGCCTGGCCACGCCCCAGGCCCTGCTGGGCCATGCCTGCGGTGTGCGGGCCGGCGTGCTGGCCGTCAACGACCAGGGCTTTGCCGCCGCGGTGCGAAAGGAATGTGAGCAGGCCGGCTGCCGGCCGTTACGAGAGAAGGAGGAAGAAAGCCTATGATGATCAAATACAGAGTCCGGGAGATCGCCAAGGACCTGGGCGTCCAGAACAAAGACGTGATCGACACCCTGGCCCAGTATTTCCCTGAGCCGAAAAAATACATGACCCCCCTGGAGGAGGCCGAACTGGACGTGGTGCTGGAAACCTTTACCCAGCAGCACAGTGTGGAAAGTTTCGACCCCTACTTTGCCCAGCGGGAAAAGCCCGTCCTGGTCCGGCCCGAACCGGCGCCCGCCCCCATGCCCGCCCAGTCGGGAAAGGGCTCCGACCCGGAAAAGGGCTCCGGCCCGGAAAAGACCTCCGGACCGGAGAAAAAGCCCCAGCCCGCCCCCTCCGCCCAAAAACACGCCCCGCAAGCCCAGCAGCCCCAGGGGGAGAAAAAGCCCCAGCAAAGCCAAAACAACCAAAACGGCCAGCAGGGGCAAAAACAGCCCGCCAAAAAATCCGGCAAGCCGGAGCGCCCCGCCAGGCAGCCCGCCGGGCAGTCCCAGCAGGCCCAACAGGCCCAGGCCCAGGCAGCCGCCAAAAAGCCGGAGGACCCCGCCAAGCAGGCCGTCCGGGAGCCCCGGCAGCCGGTGCGCCGGGTGGTGGACACCCGCTCCAGCAATGTGAACATCGATAAGTACAGCGAAAAATACGACCGCCTGGCAGACCAGAAGGTGGGCTCCCGCACGGACAATGTGGTCACCAAGCAGAAGTTCATGGGCCGCAACCAGCAGAGGAGGGGCCAGCAGCGCCGGGGCAAGCGGGAAACCGAGGCCGAGCGCTTGCGCCGTATCGCCCTGGAGCGTAAAGCCAAGCACATCACCATCGAGGTTCCCGAAGAGATCACCGTGGGCGACTTTGCCCTGCGGCTAAAGGTCGCCGCCCCGGAGGTCATCAAAAAGCTGATGGGCCTGGGGGTCTTTGCCGCCATCAACGATACCATTGACTTTGACACCGCCGTGCTCATTGCCGACGAGTTCCACGCCAAAGTGGAAAAAGAAGTGGTCGTCACCATCGAGGAGCGCATCATCGACGACAGCGAGGACGACGAGGCCAACCTGGCCCCCCGGGCCCCGGTGGTGGTGGTCATGGGCCATGTAGACCACGGCAAAACCTCTATCCTGGACGTGATCCGCCACTCCAATGTTACCGAGGGCGAGGCCGGCGGCATCACCCAGCATATCGGCGCCTACCGGGTCAAGGTAGGCGGCCGGGACGTAACCTTCCTGGACACCCCCGGCCACGCGGCCTTTACCACCATGCGGGCACGGGGCGCCCAGGTCACGGACATCGCCGTGCTGGTGGTGGCCGCAGACGACGGCATCATGCCCCAAACGGTAGAGGCCATCAACCACGCCAAAGCAGCCGGGGTCAGCATCATCGTGGCCATCAATAAGATGGATAAGGTGGGTGCCAACCCCGACCGGGTAAAAGAGCAACTGACCGAATACGAGCTGGTGCCCGAAGAGTGGGGCGGCGACACCCCCTGCATCCCTGTGTCCGCCCACACCAAAGCGGGCATCAATGACCTGCTGGAGATGATCATCCTCACCGCCGACATGATGGAGCTGAAGGCCAACCCCAGCCGGGCCGCCAAGGGCACGGTGGTCGAGGCCCGCCTGGATAAGGGCATGGGCCCCATCGCCACGGTGCTGGTGCAAAACGGCACCCTCCACGCCGGGGATACCATCGTGGCCGGGGCCACGGTAGGCCGGGTCCGCTCCATGATGGACGACAAGGGCCACCGGGTGCAAGAGGCCGGCCCCTCGGTGCCGGTAGAGATCACCGGCCTTGGCGATGTGCCCGTGGGCGGCGACACCTTCGACGCCGTTTCCGACGAGCGCCTGGCCCGCGAGCTGGTGGAGCAGCGCCTCACCGAGCAGAAGGAAGAGGTGTTCCGCGCCCAAACCCGCGTCACCCTTGACAACCTCTTTGAGCAGATGAAAGAGGGCGATATGAAAGAGTTGAAGATCATCGTCAAGGCCGACGTCCAGGGCTCCGTCGAGGCCGTCCGCCAGTCCCTGGAAAAACTCAGCAACGAGGAAGTGCGGGTGCACATCATCCACGGGGCCGTGGGCGCCGTCAGCGAAAGCGACGTCATGCTGGCCAGCGCCTCCAACGCCATCATCGTGGGCTTTAACGTGCGTCCCGACCCGGTCGCCGAGGAAAACGCCAAGCGGGACGGCGTCGACCTGCGCCTGTACCGCATTATCTACGACTGCATCGAGGAGATCGAAAGCGCCATGAAGGGTATGCTGGCCCCCAAGTACCGGGAGGTGGCCCTGGGCCGCGCCGAGTGCCGGGAAACCTACAAGATCAGCAACGTGGGCATTGTCATCGGCGGCCATGTGGTGGCCGGCAAAATCACCCGCAACGCCCAGGTCCGGGTGGTGCGGGACGGCATCATCGTGGCCGACGACAAAATCGCCTCCCTGCGCCGCTTTAAAGACGACGTGAAAGAGGTGGCCGACGGCTACGACTGCGGCATCACCCTGGAACGGTTCGCCGATATCAAGCAGGGCGACGTGCTGGAAGCCTACGAAATGGAAGAATACCGGGACTAAAGGAGGTACCGCCATGCCTACCAATAAGCTGGGCCGCATCACCGAGGACGTCAGCCGGGAGCTCTCGGCCATTATCCGCGAGTTAAAAGACCCCCGGGTCACCGGCTGCCTTTTAAGCGTGGTGCGGGTAGAGGTCACCAACGACCTCTCCTATTGCACCGCCTATGTCAGCACCGTAGAGGGCCTGGCGCGCACCCAAGAGGCCGCCAAGGGCCTCAAATCCGCGGCGGGCTATATCCGCCGGGAACTGGGCCACCGGCTCAGCCTGCGCCATGTGCCGGAGCTGCTCTTTAAGCCCACCGATTCCATCGAGTACGGGGCCAATATCTCCCGGCTGCTCCACGGCCTGGATATCCCCGCGCCCACCGGGGAGGACGAAGAAAATGCTGGACTGTAAAGAAACCGCCGCCCTTTTGCGGGGCTGGGACGATATCCTGGTCATCTGCCACGAAAACCCGGACGGCGACGCCCTGGGCTCCCTGTTCGGCCTGGTGCGGGGCCTGCGGGCCCTGGGCAAGCAGGCCGGCTGGTACTGCGCCAGCCCCCTGCCCAAAAAGTTCGCCTATCTGGCCGAAGGCCTGCCGCCCCCGGTTGCCCCCCTGGCCAAACCCGCCCATATACTCACCGTGGATGTGGCCGACCAAAAACTCCTGGGCGATGCCTGGGAAAAGTTCGGCCCCCACATCCCCTTGGCCATCGACCACCACGGCGTGCACCGGCCCTTTGCCGGGGCCTGCTGGGTAGACCCCCAAAGCGCCGCTACCGCCGAGATGGTCTGGCTGCTGCTTAAGGAGCTCGCCGCCCCCACAGACGCCGCCACCCTGGGCTGCCTGTACACCGGCCTTGTCACCGACACCGGCTGTTTCCGCTACCGGAACGTGACCCCCCGCACCCTGCGTATTGCCGCCGATTTGCTGGAGCAGGGCGCCCCTGCCGGGGATATCAACCAGCGTATTTATGAAAGCAAAAACCTGGCTGCTGTCCGGGCCGAGGTCATGGAGCTGAACACCCTGGAGGTTTTCTGCGGGGGCAAATGCTCCATGATCCAGATCCCCCGGTCCATCCTGGAGGCCACCGGCGCGGACGAAGGGGACATGGACGGCAGCGTAGGCCGCGCCGCTGCCGAGATCGAGGGCGTGCTCCTCTTTGTAAGCCTCAAGGAAAGGGAGGACGGCAGCATCAAGGCCTCCCTGCGGGCCAGCCCCCCGGCCAACGCGTCGGTCCTTGCCCAGCGTTTCGGGGGCGGCGGCCACACCGGGGCCGCGGGCTGCCCCCTGGACGGCCTGGACATGGCCGGGGCCCGGCTGAAAATGATAGAGGCCTGCACCCAGTATCTGGCCGAGATAGGATGTGCTCCCTCCCCATGAACGGCGTTATCGTAGTAGACAAGCCCCAAGGTTTCACTTCCTTCGACGTGGTGGCCCTCATGCGGGGCCTTGCCAAAGAGCGGAAGATCGGCCACACCGGCACCCTGGACCCTATGGCCACCGGGGTGCTTCCCCTGCTGCTGGGCAAAGCCGCCAAAGCCGCCAGCCTGCTGCCGGATACGGAAAAGGCCTACCAGGCCGCCTTCCTCCTGGGTCAGCGGTTTGATACCGGCGATGTCACCGGCCGCCTGCTCCAAACCGACCCCACCCCCGTGCCCCGCCCCCTGCTGGAGCAGGCCCTGCCGGGGTTTTTGGGGGATATCCTGCAAGTCCCGCCCATGTACTCGGCGGTGTCCGTAAACGGCCAGCGGCTCTATAAGCTGGCCCGCCAGGGGGTAGAGGTAGAGCGCCCGGCCCGCCCGGTCCATATCAGCCGGCTGGTGCTGGAGTCCTACGACGAAACCACCCGCCAGGGCGTGCTGTCCGTGTCCTGTTCCCAGGGCACGTACATACGCACCCTCATCGAGGACATCGCCCAGGCCGCCGGCACCCTGGGGGCCATGTCCGCCCTGCGGCGCACCCAGGCCTGTGGTTTTCCGGCCGATGCCGCCCTGCCCCTGCCCCGGCTGCGCCAACTGGCCGCCGAAAACCGCCTGGCAGAGGCCCTCCTCCCCACCGCCGCCCTGTTTCAGGCGTACCCGGCCACCACTGTCACCCAGGGGCAGGCCGTGCGTTTCTGCAACGGCGGCAGCCTGGATCTCGCCCGCCTGCCCCTGCCCAAAACCGCCCTTTCCCCCGGCCAGCGTTTCCGGGTTCTGGGCCCTGCCGGGGCCTTTCTGGGCCTGGCAGAGGCCCAGCCGGCCACCGGCCAGCTCAAATTTCTCAAACTTTTCGCAGAATAGGGGGTGCCGCCATGCAAGTGTTCGAAACTCTGGACCTCCCCGCCCAGCCGGCCTGTTCCGTGGCCCTGGGCGCCTTCGACGGCCTGCACCGGGGCCATATGGCCGTCATACAGGCCGCGCTGGCCACCCGGCTGGAACCGGCGGTATGCACCTTCCGCTCCAGCCCTTCCGGCGAGCCCATGCTCGCCACCCCTGCCCACAAGGCCCTGCTGCTCCGGCAGGCCGGCGTCCGGCGGCTCTACACGCTGGATTTCCCCTCCGTCAAAGCCATGCCCCCCCAAACCTTTGTGGAAGACGTCCTCTTCCGCCGCCTCCATGCCCGTCACCTCTGTTGCGGCGAGGACTTCCGTTTCGGCCATGCCGCTTCTGGCGATGCCAACCTGCTGGCCCAGCTCTGCCGGGCCGGGGGCGTCACCCTGTCCGTCCTCCCCCCTGTCACCGAGGGCGGCGAAAAGATCAGCTCCACCCGCATCCGCCAGGCCATCCGTGGGGGGGATATCCCGCTGGCCAACCGCCTGCTGGGCCGCCCCTTTGGTTTCACCCTGGAGGTCATCCACGGCAACCACTTGGGCTCCACCCAGTTGGGTGCGCCCACCATCAACCAGGCCCTACCGGCGGGCTTTGTGCTGCCCCGTTTCGGGGTATACGCGGCCTGGTGCCGGGTGGGGGGGCAGGCATACTATGGCGTATGCAATATCGGGGTCAAGCCCACCGTGGGCTCGGACTGCGTCCTGGCCGAAACCTGGATGCCCGATTTTTCCGGCGACCTCTACGGCCAGGAGATCCCCGTCAGCCTGCTGGCCTTCATCCGCCCGGAGCGCAAATTCCCCTCCCTGGAGGAACTCCGGGCCGAGATCCACCGCAACGCCCGCCAGGCGCAGGCCATCGCCCAAACCCTACAAACGGCCCCGTAAACAACCAAAAGGCCCTCCAAGGCACAAACCTTGGAGGGCCTTTCTTTATGGAGCCGGCTGATCTCCACCCGGCCTAACCACCACATCCATCTCACCGGGTTCCGGCGGCTGAAAGCTGGCAGCCAGCTTGCCCAGCAGCCCTTCGTCCACATAATAGCTGTTGTCCTCCCCGGCCAGCACCGCGGCATTGCGCCGGGCGATGTTCTCCTGCCACACCGCCGCGGGCACGTCTATATAGTGCCACTGGGTGGCTATCCCCCTCTCCCGGAAGAACCCTTCCGCGGCCGCCCGGCTGTCCCTGGTCCAAAAGCCCCAGTCCAGCACCACGCCGGCCCCAGCCCCGGCAATTTGTGCCGCCAGGTCCAGCAGGTACCCCTGTACCGCTTCGCACACCCGGTCGTGGTCCTCCCCCAAAGGCCCCAGCCGGGTCGTAAACTCGTCCACCGAAAGCAGCACCCTGTCCCCTTCTTTCAGCAGTTTCCGGCAGTACCAGCTTTTCCCGCTGGCAATTTTCCCGCACACCAATATCACGTTTGCCATTCCAATCCCTCCTTATCTACAGCCGCCTCTGCCAGTTGATGGTACGACGGCATCGCCTTGGCCAGCGATACCGGCCGGCCCGCCCGGTTGATAAAGCAGTGGGTGGTCCGCCCCTGGCAGCGGGGTTGGCCCGTAGCCCTGTCCCGCACCTGGTAGCCAAAGGCAATGCGGGTACGGGTGTAGCTCTCCAGCCGCACCAGCACCTCCACCGTGTCCCCAAAGCGGCACATGGACTGGTAGCGCGCCTCCACGCTAAGCACCGGGCTCACGATCCCCGCCGCCTCCAGCCCCTCATAGGGGAATCCCATCTCCTGCATAAAGTGGACCCGCGCCTCCTCAAACCACCGTATGTAGTTGGAGTGGTGCACACAGTCCATCCGGTCCGTTTCATAATAAAATACCCCCCGCACATACACCACGCTAGCCACCTGCACACCTCCCTGCATATCGCTTCTTTTTTGCGGCACCTTTGCCTCCAGCGCCTTTGCCTCCGGCGGCCCAAGGGGCTTTGCCCCTTGGGAATCCCCACCACCTTTGCCTCCGGCGGCTTAGGGGCGTTGCCCCTAAGAACCCCACCACCTTTGAAAAGGTGGACGAAACTTTCTGGTTCGCCTTCCTTCAACGCATCATTTCCAATGCACCTCAATAACACTCCAAATTATCTTATTATAATCTTCTTAATTTATTTATTTCAATTCATTGCATATAATCTCGAACATAATATAATAAAAATAAAATAAAAAGTATAAGTCAGCAAATATTTTCGAGTCCCCCAAAACCGGCGGCCATATGAAACGACAAAAAAGCAAAGCATAAAAGTTTTGTCCACTTTTTCAAAAGTGGTGGGGATTCCCAAGGGGTGAAACCCCTTGGGCCGCCGGAGGCCACCGAAGACACAAAAAAGCTGGTAATACCTTGCAAAGACCGGGTTGGTATCTGGGGGATATCCCCGTGATAACCTGGGAAGAATGCCTGGCTATCCCTTGGGAAGTTGGGGCTAACTGGCCTGTTTTTCAGGGTTTTTGGCACTTTGGCGGGTTTGCCCGCCCGAAAACCTGTCCTCCTGGCGGCCATAATTGGGCCATATCCGCAATATATTGTAACATACCCCACCCCCAAATGCAAGGAACCCCGCCCGTATTTTTTCCTGGCTTTTTCCGGCCAAAAACAGCAGAAATAGTGGTTTTTTACTATAAATCAAAGCAAAAAGCACCATATATTGTTATTGCTCCATGTGTTGATTTTTGGGTCGAAAAATGGTATCATCTTAGTATGCACTCCACTCGCCACGCCAAAGGCAAGGGCAACCTTCGCCTCACCCGGCAGCCCTCCTGCCCCCACAACTACATTGACAGGCGAGGTATCATGTGTTATACTGTACCATATATAGTGTATTTCTCCACTTTTTTGTGTTTTCACCACAAGCGCAACCGATGACATCATCCCCACAAGCGCCCCGCCCACCACGCCAAAGGCAAGGGCAGCCTCCGCCTCACCCGGCAACCTCCCTGCCCCACAACTACATTGACAGGCGAGGTATCATGTGTTATGCTGTACCATATATAGTGCATTTTTCCGCTTTCCTCAAGTTTGCACCACAAGCGCAACCGACGACATCATCTCCACAAGCGCCCCGCCCACCACGCCAAAGGCAAGGGCAACCTCCGCCTCACCCGGCAACCTCCTTGCCCCCACAGCTACATTGACAGGCGAGGTACCATGTGTTATACCGCACCATATATAGTGTATATCCCTACTCTCAGCAAGGCAATACCACAAGAAAGGATGTAACCGCAGGCAATGAAGATAGGTTTGGATGTGGGCTCCACCACCCTAAAATGCGTGGTATATGAGGGGAACGACCCCGTTTTTCAAGAGTACCAGCGCCATTACTCCCAAATAGCAGAAAAAGCCTCCGCTATGCTGGTCCAGGTGATGGAGAAGTTCCCCAACGAAAAGTCCGCCGGGCTGTGCGTTTCCGGCTCTGCGGGCATGGGCCTGGCAGAAGACCTGGGCATTCCCTTTGTCCAGGAGGTTTTCGCCACCCGCATGGCGGTAAAGCGCTATCTCCCCGAAGCCGATGTAGTCATTGAACTGGGCGGCGAGGACGCCAAAATCCTCTTCCTTTCCGGCTCCATGGAGGTGCGCATGAACGGCTCTTGCGCAGGCGGTACCGGGGCTTTTATCGACCAAATGGCCACCCTTCTGGACATCACTCCCACCCAACTGGACGAGATCGCCGGGGAGAGCAGCCGCACCTACAGCATTGCCTCCCGCTGCGGGGTGTTCGCCAAATCAGACATCCAAGCCCTCCTAAACCAGGGGGCCCAAAAGGGTGATATTGCCGCCAGCATCCTAACCGCCGTGGTAAACCAGACCATTGCCGGGCTGGCCCAGGGCCGGGAGATCACCGGCCAGGTGGTGTATCTGGGCGGGCCCCTCACCTTCTTCCCCCAACTGCGCCGGGCCTTTGACAGCACCTTAGGGGTAGAGGGCATATGCCCGCACGGCTCCCTGTACTATGTAGCGGCCGGGGCCGCCCTCTCCGAGGGGGGCAAAACCTTCGACCTCCGGGAGATCACCAAAAAAATCCGGCAGTACAGCTCCAGCCATGCCTACCAGAGCAGCGAGGCCCTGTTTGCCAATCAGGCGGAATACCAGGCCTTTGTGGCCCGCCACCAAAAGGACAGCGTACCCACCAACGCCAAGCTTACCCGGGACGGCACCGCCTATATCGGCATAGACGCGGGCTCTACCACCGTCAAGGCCGTGGCCATCAACGCCAAGGGGGAGATCGCCGCCAGCCGCTACCTGCCCAATAACGGCAACCCCGTGCCTCTGGTGCGGGATTTCCTGCGGGATCTGTACGCCAGTTGTCCCGGCATCCGCATCCGGGGGGCCGCCTCCACCGGCTATGGGGAGGAGATCATCAAAAACGCTTTCCGGCTGGACTTTGGCCTGGTGGAAACCATGGCCCATTTTACTGCCGCCAAGCGTTTCCTGCCAGAGGTGGACTTTATTATTGATATCGGCGGCCAGGACATCAAGTGTTTCAAAATCAAGAACGGCGCCATTGACAACATCTTCCTCAACGAAGCCTGTTCCTCCGGCTGCGGCTCCTTTTTACAGACCTTTGCCGGGGCTCTTGGCTATAATATGGCCGATTTCGCCAGCCAGGGCCTGTTTGCCGAAAGCCCGGTAGACTTGGGTTCCCGGTGCACGGTGTTCATGAATTCTTCCGTCAAGCAGGCCCAAAAGGACGGGGCCAGCCTGGGGAATATCTCCGCGGGCCTCTCCATGAGCGTGGTGAAAAACGCCCTGTACAAGGTCATCCGCGTTACCGACGCCAAAAGCCTGGGCAGGCATATCGTGGTGCAGGGGGGCACCTTCTTAAACGACGCGGTATTGCGGGCCTTTGAGAAAGAGATCGGCCAAAACGTCACCCGCCCCTCTGTGGCCGGTCTGATGGGCGCCTACGGCGCGGCCCTCTACGCCATGGACCGCCAGCGGGACGCGGACGCAGGCAGCAAAATCCTGTCCCCGGAAGAGTTGGAGGCATTCAGCCATCAGGTCAAGGCCATCAACTGCAACGGCTGCCAAAACCACTGCCGCCTGACGGTAAATACCTTTGCCGGGGGCGCCCGTTACATTGCCGGCAACCGCTGCGACAAGCCCCTGCAAAAGCACAGCCCCACCGCCGCCTATAACCTGTATGACTACAAAAAGGAGTTGCTGGCCGCCTACCAGCCCTGTAAGGGGGCGCGGGGCACCATCGGCATACCCATGGGCCTGAACCTGTTCGAGTTATACCCCTTCTGGCACCGGTTTTTTACCAGCCTGGGCTTTGGGGTGGTGCGGTCACCGGCTTCTGACCGCCAGTTGTACCTAAATGGGCAGCATACCATCCCCTCAGACACGGTATGCTATCCGGCCAAGTTGATGCACGGGCATATCGAGGCCCTGCTGGATATGAAACCCGATGCCATCTTCTACCCCTGTATGAGTTATAACTTTGACGAAGGCAAGGGCGATAACCACTATAACTGCCCGGTAGTGGCCTATTACCCAGAGGTGCTGGACGCCAACGTATCGGCGCTGTCCGAAACCAAATTCATCTACGACTACGTAGGCCCCCACCGGCGGAAGGATTTCCCCCGGAAAATGGCCGCCATACTGGCGCGCTACTTCCCCCGCATCAGCGAAAAAGAGGTAAAAGCCGCCGCAGACGCAGCCTACCAGGAATATGCCGATTATATGGAGAAAATCCGCCAAAAGGGCCGGGCATACATGGACTATGCCAAAACCCACGGCCTGCCGGTGGTGGTGCTGGCAGGCCGGCCCTACCACCTGGACCCGGAGATCAACCACGGCATTGACAAGCTGGTGTGCGAGTGCGGCGCGGTAGTGGTAACAGAGGATTCCGTTAGCGACCAGGTAGAAAAATTCTCCACAACGGTGCTGAACCAGTGGACCTACCATGCCCGGCTGTACGCTGCCGCCAAATATGTGGTAGACAACCAAGATCCCCGCGTCAACCTGGTGCAACTGGTCAGCTTTGGCTGTGGCGTAGACGCCATTACCGGCGATGAAGTGCGCTCCATTCTGGAGGAGGGCGACCGCATCTACACCCAAATCAAAATTGATGAGATCACCAACCTGGGCGCCGTCCGCATCCGCCTGCGCAGCCTCTTCGCCGCTTTGGGGCTGGGGGAATAGCCCTTCTTGGCCGGCCTCCGGCGATATAGCGTTGGTTAGCTCCCCTTAAGGGGCCCACTATCGCATACCCGCTAAGCCTCCTTGCACACGCGCATGAAAAAGGCCCCACCTGCGCCATTCTTTTCCAGGCCATAGATTTGACCCTATCCCCCTCATCCCCCGTACCACAAAAAATCAAACACAAAAAACAAAAAGAAAAATATAAAGACCGCCCCCGGCGCGTCCACTCCCGCAAGCATTCGCGCCGGGCCACATAAAAGTCTTTGAAGATTCTTAAGGAACTTTCTACAGAAAGTTCCTTAAGCCGCCGGAGGCAGCCCAAACCGGAGGCCGCCCAAACCGGAAACAGCCCCGAAAAGACCCAGCCCAAAAACAGAAAGGAAAGCATATGGCCGACAATGAGAGCCGGGTAGAATTTACCCGGGAAATGAAGAAAGACTACACCATCTTGACGCCCAACATGGCGCCCATCCATTTTGAACTGATCAAGAACGTGTTCAACAGCTATGGGTACCACCTGGACTTGCTGCAAACCACCGGCAGGGAGATTGTGGACGAGGGCCTAAAGTACGTCCACAACGACACCTGCTACCCGGCGCTGCTGTCTATCGGGCAGCTCATGCACGCCCTGCACAGCGGCAAGTACGACCTGCACAAGGTCGCGCTGATCATGACCCAAACCGGCGGCGGGTGCCGGGCCAGCAACTACATCCACCTGCTGCGCAAAGCCCTGAAAAAGGACGGGCTGGACTACATACCCGTTATTTCCCTGAACCTCTCCGGCCTGGAGAGCAACAGCGGATTTAAGGTTACGCTGCCCATTTTGCGCCGGGCCATTGCCGCCCTGACCTACGGCGACCTGCTGATGCTGCTGAAAAACCAAACCAAGCCCTATGAACTTATCCCCGGCGAGAGCGACCGGCTGGTAGAAGAGTGGATCCAAATCCTGACCGGCCTGTTTGAGCAGGGCAAAGCCTTTACCCAGCGGGAGGTGCGGGCGCATTTTGACCAGATCACCCAAAGCTTTGCGGAGATAAAAATCGAGAAAACGGAGAAACTAAAGGTAGGCGTAGTGGGGGAAATCTACGTGAAGTACTCTGCGCTGGCCAATAACGGGCTGGAGGACTTCCTATTCCGCCAGGGCTGCGAGGTAATGGTGCCGGGCATTATGGGTTTTATGATCTTTAAGGTTGATAACCGCCTGGAGGACATTGCCCTGTACGGCGGCAGCGAGGCCAAAAAACAGCTATGCACCATGCTGAAGTGGTATTTCACCAAGTTTGAGTCCGACCTGATTGGTTCCGTGAAAAAGCACCCCCAGTTTACGGCCCCTACCCCCTACGCCCATTTAAAAGAGCTGGCCGGGGAGGTTATCGGCCACGGGTGCAAAATGGGCGAGGGCTGGCTTTTGACCGCGGAGATGATGGAACTCATTGAGAACGGCTACGAAAACGTGGTGTGCACCCAACCCTTTGGTTGCCTGCCCAACCATATTGTAGGCAAAGGGATGATCCGCAAAGTAAAAAACGTGTACCCGCAGGCCAATATCGTCCCCATTGACTATGACCCCAGCGCTACGCAGGTCAACCAGGAAAACCGCATCAAACTGATGCTTTCTGTGGCTACGTAAGGCCGTTTCACGTAGCGGACGGCATAACCCCCGCCAGAGGGCGCGGGCATGATAAGGGAAAGGAGCGCTTGTCGTGAAAAGAATATTTCTGCTGCTGGTCCCTTTCCTGCTGTTTATGGAACTGCCCAGTTGTTCGTTTACCGGGCTCTCCGCCCAAAACCTGATGTCCCCCCCCAAGTCCAACGCCGACCAGCAGGCAATTTACCGGCTGATGCAGGGGTCACAGACAGACGTTACCTTTATCTACCCCAGAAACGGCGAGTACCGCTCCGCTATTATTATGCGGGACTTTACCGGCGACGGCATAGAGGATGCCATTGGGTTCCATGCTGTAGAGGACAGTGGTGTGGAGGTGCAGTTTTTGCGCAAAGAGGGCCAGGAATGGACAACCGCCGCGGCTTTTACCAATATTGCCACCCAGGTAGACCGGGTCTGCTTTGGGGCTACGCCGGAGGGCCGGGACGCTGTGTTCATCGGCTGGGGGAGCACTGCCGGCGCCACCGGGCGCACGGCCTCGGTAAACGCCTACCTGTATGACGGCAACGGCATGGTAGACGAATACCCCCTGGGTGTTTACGGTGAACTGGCTGTCACCGACTTTGACGGGGATGGGGTCAACGAGCTGTTTACCATCGACAAATTTGTGCCCCCTGAGGAAGAGGGCGCCGAGCCCACCCCTGCCCGGGCCAAGCTGTTTACCTTTGACCAGGCGGGGCGGCCCCAGGAGGCTGCCGGCGTAGACGCCAACAATGATATTTCCAACTACTCCGCCATGACCTTTGGCGCGCTGAACGCCACGACCAGGGGGGTGGTGGTGGACGGCTCTACCGCTGACGGTAGCATGAGCACCCAGGTCTTTCTTTTCGACGGGGAGAGGCTGGTCAACTACCCCACCGGCGTAAATGGGGAGGGCTATGAAAATGAGTACGCCCGGCCCTCTACCACCCAATTTGCCGCCAGGGACATCAACGGGGACGGCTACATTGAGATACCTGCCGTTACCCGCCTGCCGGGTATTTCGGAGGATGTGGCGCTGGACTCCACCAGCTATATGGTAGAGTGGAAGGCCCTGACCCCCCAAGGGGAGAGCCGCCTGGTACTGCGGGCCCTGATGAACCCCCGGGAGAATTACTGGTTCCACTTGCCGTACAAGCTGCTGGGCCGGGTGTGTGCCACCAATGATGTGGAGCGCCGCACCGTAACCTACACCGAGGTCATCACAGGGGAGGACGGCAGCCAGTTGTTGGGGGGCAAGCTGTTCTCCATACGGGTGTTTACCCAAACAGCCTGGGAGAGCCGTGGGGAGTTCAGCGGCTACACCATGCTGGCCGCCGAAAATGACTCGGTATACGGCATACAGATCACCACCAAAAACGAGCAAGACCGGCTGTGTGCGGAGGAGATTGCCAGGGACTTTAAGCTGTTGACGGAGTAAAACCATCAAAAAGGAGGCCATTGCCGTGAAACGGGTACTGGTTGCGGAGGACGAGCAGAATATCAGGGAATTTGTGGTGATCAACCTGCAACGGGCCGGGTATGAGATACTGGAGGCCGAAAGCGGCGACCAGGCCCTGGAGCTGTACGAACGGGGAGGCGGGCAGTTTGACGT
The DNA here is from genome assembly GCF_034335085.1 of Acutalibacter caecimuris. Taxonomy (NCBI): domain Bacteria; kingdom Bacillati; phylum Bacillota; class Clostridia; order Eubacteriales; family Acutalibacteraceae; genus Acutalibacter; species Acutalibacter caecimuris. The sequence goes on from NZ_JAWXXJ010000007.1 coordinate 31,035, forward strand.
GGTGATTCTGGACATTATGATGCCCGGCGCCCACGACGGCCTGGCCGTGTGCCGGGAACTGCGGGGCCGCAACCCCTCGCTGGGCATTATTTTGCTGACTGCCAAGACCCAGGAGATGGACAAGGTAAGCGGCCTGATGATGGGCGCCGACGACTATGTGACCAAGCCCTTCTCCCCCTCTGAACTGGTGGCAAGGGTGGACGCGGTGTACCGGCGGGTGGCCCTGGCTGCCGAGCAGAACCAGGCAGTACGGCGGGACGAGGTACGGTCCGGGGTATTCTCCCTGAACCTGCGGGACCGCTCCTTCAGCAAGGACGGCAAGGCCATTGAACTGACCCAGGTGGAATTCCAGATTATGGAGTACTTTTTAGAGAATCCGGGCCTGGCCCTGGCCCGGGGGGACATCCTGCGGCACGTGTGGGGGCCCAGCTATGTGGGGGAAGAAAAGATTGTGGACGTGAACATCCGGCGGCTGCGGATGAAGGTGGAGGATGAGCCCTCTAACCCCCAGCACATTACCACCGTGTGGGGGCTTGGCTACCGCTGGAAGGCGTAGGCTTTAGACCTACAAGGCGTGCTTTTTTGACACGGAAACTTTCCTATGTACCCGGCTGTGCAGCCTTTGTGCCCATGGCCCATGCAGGCTGTCCCCGGTACACGTTTCTCCCACTTTGCCCAAAGGAGGCCGGCTATGTTTACCCGCAGCATCCCCCGCCGCTGGTTTGTCAACACCATTGGCGCGGTGTTCGTCATTTTGGTGGTCTTTGTTTCCACCCTCTCCGTGATGGTGCAAAGTTCCACCTACAACGGCATCGAACTGGCCCTTACCGGCCGTATGGACGAATTGCTCAACTGGCTTTCCGGCAGTTCGCGGGGCTATAAGACCTCCGAGTTCGCGGCCATTACACGGGACTATGTTGAAAACTACTTTCAAGATAAGTCGAAAATGGAGATCATGGGCCTCTCAAAGGATGGGCGGGTCTTTATCACCTCCACCGGGTTTGAGCCGGACCGGGAGCAACCTATGCCCGACTACAGCATGGCCCTCACCAGCCCCGATTCCTCCGGCAAATGGGTGGGGGAGTTGAACACCGGCGAAAAAGTGATGGCCATCACCCGCGCCGTGCGGGACGAAAATGGTATCCTCATTGGGTGCATCCGCTATATGGTATCCATGGAGCGGGCCGACCAGCAGACCCAGATGGTGATCGTGATCCTGATCGTGGCCGGGCTATTTATTATGCTGCTGCTTACCTTCTCCGGTATGTACTTTATCCGCTCTATTTTGGTGCCCGTGCGCCAGGTCAGCCAGACTGCCCGGCAGATCGCCCAGGGGGACTTTGACGTGCGCATCAAAAAAGCCCGCAACGACGAGATCGGCCAGTTATGCGACACCATCAACGATATGGCCGGGGAACTGGGGGCCGCGGACCGCATGAAAAATGAGTTCATCTCCTCTGTTTCTCATGAACTGCGCACCCCCCTTACCGCCATTAAGGGTTGGGCCGAAACCCTGCGGGACGGGGCGGACAAAGCCACGGAGGAGAAGGGTATGTCCGTGATCATCCGGGAGTCGGAGCGGCTTTCTGGGCTGGTGGAGGAACTGCTGGATTTCTCCCGCCTGCAAAACGGGCGGATGCAACTGGTCAGCGAGCGGATGGACATCCTGGCAGAACTGGACGAGGCCGTGTACCTATTTACCGAGCGGGCCCGTACCGAGGGCAAGGAGCTGATCTATGAGGAAAATATCTCCCTGGCCCCGGTGTATGGCGACCGCAACCGGCTGCGGCAGGTATTTGTCAACATAATCGACAATGCCCTAAAGTATACCAACGCCGGCGGCTCGGTTACGGTTTCCTCCCTGCTGGAGGAGGAACAGGTGCGGGTGATGGTGCAGGACACCGGCTGCGGCATCCCGGCGGAGCATCTGCCCAACGTTAAAAAGAAGTTTTATAAGGCCAACCAGTTGGTACGGGGCTCTGGCATTGGCCTGGCCGTGGCAGACGAGATCATCGCCATGCATAACGGCTTGCTGGAACTGGAGAGCCGCGTGGGCAAAGGCACCAAAGTCACCATTACGATCCCGCTGTGCAAGGCTTAGCGCCCCTTCCCTATTTTCTGGTTTATCCCCATAACAAAGGAGTTGTCCTATGGCTAAAAAAATTACCACGATCGGCGGCCAGGCCCTTATGGAGGGCATTATGATGGTAGGGCCCAAACGGGTCACTGCCGCTTTTTGCGACGAGCAGGGCCGCATCACCACCGAGGACATTGTGTCCGAACGCCTGACCAAGAAATACCCCATTTTGGGTAAGCCCTTTATCCGGGGCGTCTTTGCCATGATCGACACTTTCCGGCTGGGCTACAAGGCCCTCTCCCTTTCCGCCGATAAGATCACGGGCGGAGAAGAGGAGGAGCTTACCGGCCTGGATAAATGGCTGGACGACCATCTGGGCAGCAAAGTTACCGGGGTTATTATGGCCATTGGCTCGGTGCTGGGGGTGGCCTTAGCCATTGGGCTGTTTTTTATGCTGCCCACCTTCCTCTTCAACCTGTTGCAGGGCCTTACCGGCGATATCTCCGGCTGGCGTTCGGTATTTGAAGGGGTACTGCGCATCGCTATTTTTGTAGGGTACATCCTGCTGATCTCTTTGATGCCGGACATCCGGCGGGTGTTCCAGTACCATGGGGCTGAACATAAGACCATCTTCTGCTACGAGGCCGATTTACCCCTTACGGTGGAGAATGTCCGGGCACAAGGGCGTTTCCACCCCCGCTGCGGCACCAGCTTTATGGCCCTTATGCTGCTGCTGGGGATCATCTTGGGCTTTTTTATCCCTTTCTCCAACCCGGTGCTGCGCACGGTGGTCAAGCTGCTGTGCATCCCGGTCATCGTAAACATCGGGTATGAGGTGCAGAAGTTCTGCGCCCGCCATGACAGCGCTTTTTCCCGCATTATAACCGCCCCCGGGCTGTGGATGCAACGCATTACCGTCAGGGAGCCGGACAGCCGGATGATCGAGGCGGCCATTGCCGCTATGGAGGCGGTCATCCCTGAAAACGGCGAGGATCTGGTACAATGACGTACCAGGCGCTGTACAGGGAGGCACGGGCCCGCCTGGCAGAGGCCGGTATAGATTCCCCCGGCTTTGACGCGTCCGTGCTGGCAGAGAAGTTTTTAGGCGCCGGCTGGCCCGCTCTGTCCCTTAAGGGCGAGGAACCTGTGCCCGCCCCGGCAGAGGGGGCCTTCCGGCAGGCCGTGGCCCAGCGGGCAGCCCGCCGTCCCCTACAGTACATTGTGGGGGAGTGGCCCTTTATGTCCCTGACGCTGGCCGTGGGCGAGGGGGTGCTCATCCCACGGGAGGACACTGCCGTGGTGGTCGAGGCCTTAGCCGCCCAGTTGGCAGATGTACGAGCCCCGCAGGGGCTGGATCTATGCAGTGGCACCGGGGCTGCCGGGCTGGGGCTTTGCTCCCTGGTGCCTGCGGCAGGGGCCTGTGTAGAGGTGTCTGATATGGCCTTGGGCTATTTGCGGAAAAACCTGGCCCGTTACCCCCAGTATGCCCTAAAGGCTGTGCAGGCTGATGTATTGGCCCCAGAAACCCCTGCCCTATTTGCCGGGGGGCTGGATTTTTTGCTGGCAAACCCCCCTTATATTGCCGCGGATGAACTGCCCAGCCTACAGCCTGAGGTACAGCGGGAACCCGCCCTGGCGCTGGACGGGGGCGGGGACGGGTTGGTATTCTACCGGGCTATGGCGAAAAACTGGCTGGCCCTGCTGCGGCCCGGTGGGGTACTGGCCGTAGAGATTGGCGACACCCAGGCCGGGGCGGTTTGCGGGATCTTCCGGGCCGCAGGGATGGACAGGCTATCGGTATACAAGGATCTGGCCGGGCTGGACCGGGCCGTGCTCTGTACAAAGCCATAAAGGTGCAAAAAGCGTCCGCATAACCTGCGGGCGCTTTTCCTTGTCATAAACTGGCGTGCCGGGGGGGGGCAGACTGCCTCAATCCCAGTCCTCTTCCTCTTTCATGCCGTGGCGGATCTGCTCATAGCTATAGCCCAGCCGCTGTAGGCCGTTAATGGCCCGGCGGCGCTGCTTTTCGTCCTCCCGCCAGCCGGGGTACTTCCGCTCCAGCACCTGGCGGAGGTTCTCCTCCTGCAACTCGCCCGCATATTCCGCCAATAGCTGGTCAATCAGCTCGCTGTCAATCCCCTTCAGCCGCAACTCCTGCCGTACCCGGTAGGGGCCGTATTTTTTACGGGTAAACAACTCCTTGGCCCGGCGGCGGGCATAGTTTTCGTCATCGACCAGGCCCAGTTCTTCCATCCGCTGGGCCGCTGCCTGGGCAGCCTCTACAGAGGCCGCTGTGCGGGCGATCTTCTCCGTCAACTCTTTTTTGGAATGATCCCTGTGCTCCAGCAGGTACAGGGCCTTTTCATTGGCCCGGCGGGCATCAGAGGCTAAAATCAACGCATGAAGTTCCTCGTCCGTCAGCGTATCTCCGGGCCGCAGGCCAGCCTGTAGGTAGGTTTCCGTGTCCACCTTCACGGCAGGCTCACCGTCTATGTATAGCTGCGTCAGCCGGTGGCGGCGGGGTTCGGCGGCAGTCAGTTCCATCATTCGTCATCCACCGTGATGTCCAGGTTTAACTGGTCGCTGGGAACAGGCCGAGAGGCTTTGGCAGGGGCAGCGGGCTCCTCCGTAGCGGTTTCCTCTGCCGGGGCCGCTGCGGGTTTAGCGCCCGGCTTGGCGAACAGCTTATCTACATTGGCACGCACCTGGGCCTCTATCTCCTTGGCGGTTTCCGGGTTGGCGGTAAGGAAGTCCTTCACCTTCTCGCGGCCCTGGCCAATGCGCTGGCCATTGTAGGAGAACCAGGAACCGCTTTTCTGGATCACTTCCAACTGGACGGAGATGTCGATCAGCTCACCCATGCGGGAGATGCCCTGGCCGTAAAGCACGTCAAATTCTGCGGTGCGGAAAGGCGGGGCAACCTTGTTCTTTACCACCTTGGCCTTTGTGTGGGCGCCAATGACCTCTGTCCCGCTTTTTATCACTTCCCCTTTGCGCACGTCAATGCGCACAGAGGCATAGTATTTCAGGGCCCGGCCGCCGGTGGTCACCTCAGGGCTGCCGTACATAACGCCCACCTTCTCCCGTAGCTGGTTGATAAAGATGGCCACGCAGTTGGACTTGGAGATCGCCCCGGCCAGTTTCCGGGTGGCCTGGCTCATCAGCCGGGCCTGCAAGCCCACGTGCGAGTCACCCATATCCCCTTCAATCTCCGCCCTGGGCACCAGCGCCGCTACGGAGTCAATAACGATCACATCAATGGCGTTGGAACGCACCAACGCCTCGGTGATCTCCAAGGCCTGCTCGCCGGTATCCGGCTGGGAAACCAGCAGGCTTTCCACATCCACCCCCAGATTCCCGGCATAGATCGGGTCCAGGGCGTGTTCTACGTCAATAAAAGCCGCGTTGCCCCCCAGTTTCTGCCCCTCTGCCACACAGTGCAGGGCCAGCGTGGTCTTACCGGAGGATTCGGGTCCGTATATCTCCACAATACGGCCCCTGGGCAGGCCGCCGATACCCAGCGCCATATCCAGCGAAAGGGAGCCGGTAGGGATGGACTCCACGTTTAAATAGGAGTTCTGGCCCAGCCGCATGACCGCGCCCTCGCCAAACTGTTTCTTTATCTGAGAAAGCGCGGTGTCCAAGGCCTTCAGACGATCCGCGCTTTTTGTGATATCCGCCCTGGTAGAAATGGGGGCTTGTTTCTTTTCGGCCATTCTAACATCCTCCTTATGCTGCCTGCTGCTTACGCAATATCTTGTATAAGATAATTATACAGGAAATCACCGGGAAAAGCAATAGCATGGGGAAAATATCATGGGCCTGGGCAGCCTTGCCAAGGCCCATGCGCCTTATTCTTCCCCAACAGCTTTGGCCATAAGCCTAGCCACTTCCCCTTCGGTAGCAAGCCCCAGGGCCTGGACGGCCAGTTGTTTGGTTTCCGCCCGGCTCCACCGGGAGATAGCGCCCCGCACCTGTACCACCATTGCCGCCGACACACTAAAACTGCTGACCCCAAAGGCCATCAGCAAGGGGATAAGCCGGGGGTCTGCGGCGGCCTCCCCACAGATGCTTACAGGTATACCGGCCCCGGCGCCGCAGCGGATAATGTGCCGTAGGCACCACAGCACCGCCGGTTGCAAGGCCGAATGCAGGCCTGCCACCCGAGGGTTGCCCCGGTCACAAGCCATTAAGTAGCCGGTCAGGTCATTGGTGCCGATGCTGAAAAAGTCTGCTACTGCCGCCAGATGTGCGGCCATAACCGCAGCGGCGGGGGTTTCGATCATAACCCCCAAAGGTAGGCTTTCCGCATGGGGCACCCCTTGTGCCTCCAGTTGCGCTGCGGCCTCGGCCAACAGGCTGCGGCTGGCCAGCACCTCTTCTACCGTTGTAACCATGGGCAAAAGGATCCGCAAATCCTGCCCTTCTCCGGCCCGCAGCAGGGCCCGTAGCTGGGTGAGGAATACCTCCCGGTGGCCAAGACACCAGCGGATGCCCCGTGTCCCCAAAAAGGGGTTGTCTTCCTCGTACTGTTCCAGGCAGGGAACCTGCTTATCTCCGCCAATGTCTAAAATACGCACAACCACCGGCCGCCCCCCCGCACCCTGCACGGCCTGGGCATAGGCTGTATACTGCTCCTGTTCATCCGGCGGAACCTCCCGGTTCATAAAAAGGTATTCGGTGCGGAATAACCCGATACCCTCGGCTCCTGCCTCAACGGCCCTAGCCGCGCCACAGGGCATGGTGATGTTGGCATACAGGCTATAGGTTTCGCCGCTGGCTGCCTGGGTCTTTCTATCCCGGAAGTGCTCCATTTGCTGCCGCCTGGCAAGGAAAGCGTCACGCCGGCGGCTGTAATCCGCAATCACCCCGGCGGCCGGCGAGCAGATCACCTCGCCCAGGCTGCCATCCACAATGACCAGGCCTCCCCCGGCCAGGGCCTGCATAGCGCCGGCCACACCGCACACGGCCGGCACACCCAGCGCCCGGGCCAAAATGGCCGCATGGGACGTCTGCCCACCCCGCTCCGTAACAATCCCCACAATATGCTCCCGATCAATACCCGCCATTACAGAAGGGCTCAATTCTTTTGTGACCAGGATGGTATCTTTCGGGATGCCGCATAGATCTGTGTCCTCCACCCCCAACAGCACGCACAGCAGGGCATGGCACATATCCCGGATATCCGCAGCGCGCAGCCTGGTCAATTCGTCGTGGGATTCCGAAAAAGTTTCTATGTAGCGGTCGCAGGTAGTTTGCAGGGCAGTTTCGGCACAAATCCCGTTCCCAATCATACCGGCCAACTCCTCTTGCAAGCCAGGGTCGCTGATCATTTCGATATGTGATTCCAAAATATGCGCGCCTTCACACCCGGCCGACCGGTGAAGCTGTTCTGCCTGCCGGGCCGTATTGCGGCAAAAGGTTCCTACGGCCTGTTTCAGCCGCTCCAATTCCGTGTTTGGGTCGATGGGGCGGCTGGGGTCAAAATACAGGCTCTGCTCCTGTAGCAACATAACCTGCCCCAGGCCTATGCCTTGAGAAACAGCAATACCTTGCAGCATGGGAGTCACCTCGCTCACATTGATAATGGCGTTCATGATGGGCTCCCAGGCTGCCATCCCGGCCGGGAGAGCAGCCTGGAAACAAGGGTTTGTGATATCTTACACGGTTGCATGATATATCATCTATTCTTATAGTCGGAATTTTTTTACAGAAAGTAAGGCTTTTTATGCAAAAGCGCGAATTAATTTGAGGAAAATGAAACCAGTTTTGTAACCGGGCGGAAGAGCCCTTTGCCTACCGCCCAGACACGCCCTTCCTCTGTAAGACCGGGCCCGGACGGGAGGCGGTTAGGCTGAAGAGGCAGGCCGCCGAAAGGGCAAAGTAGATGGTTACATTGGGCCGGCGCAGCACATTGCCGGAAATTTGGGCGGCCAGCACGGCCAGCAGGAAACTTATGCCCATTGCCCCCATTTCTATGGTGAGGAACCGGCATAGCCCCAGCCAAAGGCCTTTCAGCCACCGAAGGGGGCCGGCCTTGCCGCCTTCTGCGGCAGCCGCTTGCAGGCCGCTTTGCAGCTCGCCCCCCAGGGCCCGCAGCACGACAAACACAAATACCCCAAAAAATGCCAGATAGAGGGCAAAGCCGATATAGCCCGTGTTATAGAACACCGCCGGAAAATCATTTTCCAGGTCATAGATGGCATCACCGTACAGGAAGTCGCTGTACTCAAAGCCCAGGAAATGGGTGAGCACGTCTTTTTCCTGCCACACCAGCCGGGCAAAGTTCAGCTTGCGTTCCCGCGTATCAGACAGTACGCTGGACAGGTCTGTGTGGTGGTAAGCCTGCATAACATTATAGGCGCCAAAACGGGCGTTCAGGTTCTTGGTCATAAACCCATATACCCCGTCATCCGCGTAGATGCCCATCAGGGCCCGGCGCATTAGGGCAACCTGCTTTTCCTTGGGGGGGATGATTTCTATCTTTTCATCCAGCTTGCCGTCGTTGCGGATCATCCCCCGCACCTCGTCGCTGGCCCCGCTGTTTTCCAGGCTCTCTTCCAACATGGAGCCATAGATATCCTGGGAGTAGTCCGTCAACCTCGCCCGCTCCGCCATAGGCGATTGGCCCCGGAACACCACGGTCAGCGCCAGCAGCACCAGCAGGGGGAGTACGTATTTTAGCGACTGTTTTTTTAGTTGCACCAAGAACAAGAATATATATGCCCCACAAATGATAAATATGGAGTAAAAATTTAGTTTGGTGCCTGTTACGAACATCAGGCCCACGGCCAAAACCGCCCCCAACAGGTACAGGGGGTATTTGCCGGCCTGGTACGCCCAGTAGATCAGCAAGGGCGCGGTAAGCACGATAATAGCGCTTTGCGCGCTGGGCGTGGCGAACCACCCAAGCACCCCTACCCGGATGCTCTCGTAGGTGTACACCCCGTGGCCCATCAGCCAGGGCAGGGCTGTAAACAGGATGATCTCCCCAAAGGCGATGGCCGTGCCCAGGGCAAAATACCGCCGTAAACTGGGGGCCGTACGCAGTATGGTGATGAAGGTCAGGGCAAAAATGGGGAAGTTTACCATCCGCAGCAGGTTCCCTGTGTCCTGCACCACCGAAATGTAGCCAATGCGGTAGCAGTTTGCCACATGGGCTACCCAAAAACCGGCGATCACCCCGTAAAAGGCCAGGTAGACCTTTTTGGCGTCGCTGAGGAAAAAGCCCAACAGCGCCACTGCCGCCAGCATCCCGAACCGCAGCAGGGTGGAGAACGCGTTACTGCCCCGTAAACCAAGGAAATAGGACAGTACGTCCAGCGGCGGCTGGATTGCCACCAATATGACCACTATAAGGGACATTTTCCCCTCTATGATCCCCTTCAGCTTGCCCAACGGCCCCGCCTCCCTTTTACAGATTTTTAATGTTATTATACCACCTTTTTCCCCATCCTACAAGGCTAAATATTTTTTGGCCGCCGGCACAAGGCCGCGGGACCCTGTCCCGCACCCTGCGGCCCCTTTTGAAAAAGGGGTCAATCAAGAGGGGTCGATCCTAAAACTTTTTTCTATGGTATGGGGGGGGATTTATCCCTATAACCAGAAAATGCATAAATATGCATTTTTCCTTTTGGAAACACCCGGCTGGGTGGTGGTTTTTTCTGCAAGTGGAGATACCAGGGCCTGCAAATTTTGCCCTTGAGGGCGAAAAAAGCCACGGTTTATGGCCGGTTCTCCAGCAGATAGTAAGCAGGTATTGGGCAGATATTGGGCAGGTCTTGAGGGGATAGCAGGCAGGTATGCGGCGGGTAGGGAGGGGGGCCTTTCGCCCTGGGCCCCCAATTTTGCTTTACCTGCGCAAAAAGCCCGGCACCACAGAAGGCGCCGGGCTTTCCCATTACGGTTTAACTTAGAAGTTCCCGCCGGTCAGGTCCTCTACAACCAGGTTGCGGGGGCCGTTATTGGCAGCGGCAGGGGCTGCCGGGGCCGGTGCCGCCGGTGCGGCAGGCGCCGGGGCCGGGGCAGCGGGAGCCGCCGGGTGGGGATTATCCCGCCAGTCGAAGAACTTGCCGGCCACCTGGGGGAAGAGGGCGTAGCTAAGGGTGTCCTCCTCGCAGTGGCCGATGCCCTTCTCTTTGCACTCGGCCCGGAGTTTCTCCATCTCCGGTTTCAGCAGGTCGGCGGGGCGGCAGGTGATCACATCGTCATTGCCGATGCACTTCTTGCGCACTTCCTCGTTGACCTGGCCGGGCAGGTTGCCGTACTCGCCACGAAGAAGGCCCTTGGACTCTTTGGAAACCATCTTGTAGCGCTCGCCGGAGAGCACGTTCAGCACCGCCTGGGAGCCAACGATCTGGCTGGTCGGCGTAACCAGGGGCGGATAGCCGAAGTCCTCCCGGACACGGGGTACCTCTTCCAGCACGTCGTAGTATTTATCCTCGGCATTGGCCTGTTTCAACTGGCTGATCAGGTTGGAGAGCATACCGCCCGGCACCTGGTACAGCAGGGTGTTTACATCCACCTTCAACACTTTGGGGTTGATGTCCAGCTTGGCGGCCACGTCACGGAAGTGGGCGGCAGCCTCGGAAAGCTTGTTCATGTCCAGGCCGGTATCCCGGCTGGTGCCCCGCAGGGTGGCCACCATGGCCTCGGTGGCGGGCTGGCTGGTGCCGTTGGCCAGGGGGGAGAGGGCGCAGTCCACAATGTCCACCCCGGCCTGGGCGGCCATCAGGTTGGTCATGTCGCCGGTGCCGGTGGTGTTGTGGGTATGCAGGTGGATGGGTACGCCCACATTCTCCTTCAGCTTTTTCACCAGGGAGTAGGCGTCATAGGGCAGCAGCAGGTTGGCCATGTCCTTAATGCAGATAGAGTCGGCGCCCATTTTCTCCAGCTCCATAGAGAGTTTCACAAAGTAGTCCTCGCTGTGCACAGGGCTTTTGGTGTAGCTGATGGCTACCTCGGCAAAGCCGCCGTACGCTTTTACAAACTTTACCGCTGCCTGTACGTTCCGGGGGTCGTTCAGCGCGTCAAAGATACGCACCACGTCGATACCGTTTTCCAGGGACTTCTTGACGAATGCCTCCACCACGTCATCTGCGTAGTGCCGGTAGCCCAGCAGGTTCTGGCCGCGCAGCAGCATTTGCAGCCGGGTGTTGGGCAGGCCCTTTTTCAGGGTGCGCAGGCGCTCCCAGGGGTCTTCGTTCAAAAAGCGCATACACACATCAAAGGTGGCGCCGCCCCAGCACTCTAAAGACCAGTAGCCGATGCTGTCCAGCAAAGGCAGCACGGGCACCATGTCCTCCAGCTTCATACGGGTGGCCGCCTGGGACTGGTGGGCGTCACGCAGGATGGTATCCATTATCTTCAGGGGATTTTTAGCCATAATTTAAGATAACCTCCTTCTCAACCAAATAGCGCCATAAGCACGCCGGCCGCAACGGCGGAGCCAATAACGCCCGCCACGTTGGGACCCATTGCGTGCATCAGCAGGAAGTTGGAGGGATCCTCCTTCTGGCCTACCACCTGGGATACACGGGCGGCCATCGGTACTGCGGACACGCCGGCGGAACCGATCAGCGGGTTTACCTTCTCTTTGCTGAACACGTTCATCAGCTTGGCCAGCAGCACGCCGCCGGCAGTGCCCATGCCAAAGGCCACAATGCCCATGCCCAAAATCAGCAGGGTGTCGGGCTTAAGGAAGTTCCCCGCCGTAGCGGTGGCGCCCACAGAGATGCCCAGGAAGATCGTGACGATGTTCATCAGCTCGTTCTGGACGGTTTTGTTCAGGCGCTCTACCACGCCGCTCTCCTTCATCAGGTTGCCCAACATCAGGCAGCCCACCAGGGCCGCGGCAGAGGGCAGCATGAAGGACACGAAGATGGTGACGATGATGGGGAACAGGATCTTTTCCGTTTTGGAAACAGGCCGCAACTGTTTCATCTTGATGCGGCGCTCCTCTTTGGAGGTCAAGGCCTTCATAATAGGCGGCTGGATGACCGGTACCAGGGCCATGTAGCTGTACGCGGCTACGGCGATGGGCCCCAGCAGGTGCGGGGCCAGCCGGGCAGTGGTGTAAATAGCCGTGGGGCCGTCCGCACCGCCGATGATGCCGATGGAGGCAGCCTCTGGCCCGGTAAAGATGGTGAGCCGGGCGGCTACATAAGTAATGAAGATACCCAACTGGGCGGCAGCGCCCAACAGCAGGGTCTTGGGGTTGGCGATAAGGGGGGCAAAGTCTGTGCCCGCGCCCACGCCTACAAAGATGAGGCAGGGGTAGATGCCCAGCTTGACGCCCAGGTACAGGTAGTCCAGCAGGCCGCCGTGGCCGGTACCCAGCTCGGCCCAGTTGATGACGCCGTCCGCAAAGAACTCGGCGTGGTACATCCCGGCGCCGGGCAGGTTGGTCAGCAGCATACCAAAGGCAATGGGCAGCAGCAGCAGGGGCTCAAACTTTTTGACAATGGCCAGGTAGAGCAGCACACAGGAGATGAGGATCATCACCAGGTCCAGGGGCTCTTTGGCCACAATGGCAAAGCCGGTGCTTTGCAAAAAGGTCTGTATAGCGTCCATTCAGGTTACACTCCTTTTTATTTGGTAATAAGGCCCATAAGCTTAAGCTATGGTGCAAAGGAGTGCGCCGCTCTCCACAGCCGCGCCCTTGGACACGGCCACGCTGGACACGGTGCCGTCTTTGGGGGCCATGATCTCGTTCTCCATCTTCATGGCTTCCAAAACCATCAGCACATCGCCGGACTTGACGGCCTGGCCGGCGGCTACCTTTACATCCAGGATGGTGCCGGGCATGGGGGCGTTTACGGGCTCGCCGGAACCAGCGGCGGCAGGGGCGGGCGCGGGGGCGGGCGCCGGCGCCGGGGCGGGGGCCGGGGCCGCTACGGGGGCAGCGCCGCCCTGGACCTCTTCTACGGTAACTTCGTAAGCGGTGCCGTTCACGTTCACGTTATATTTTCTCATAATGATCATTTTCCTTTCTTTGATTCGCACAGGTCCACAGCAGGTACGGCGACCCGCCCCCTGCGCGGTAAGTATCAAGCCAGCGTCAAATCTTGCGGATGGAATGGATGCGGATATGCTCCACACCGCTGCCCATGTCTTCGGCTATGGCAGCGGAAATGGCTGCGACGAGCTGCTGCTTGTTGGGCTGGGGGGCAGCAGGCACGGCTGCCGGTGCGGGGGCCGGGGGCGCGGCAGGCGCCGCGGGGGCGCTGTGGGTCGCGCTGCCGATGATGGCGCCCATGATCTTGATAATCACGATCAGGCAAATCAGCACCACGAACACAGTTACAAGGCCCATTGCCACTACCTGCAAAAAGCTGGGCTCCACATTGGCGGCCAACGGCATCAATGGCATAGCTTTTTACCTCCTTTCGCAAGGGAATTATGAAAAGCAAACGCATAAAACATAGGGAAGACCTTGAAAAAACGCTATTCTTGCGCATTTTATCAAAATCACCTAAATCATACCACGAGAAGGCCGTTTTGACAAGGGTTTTCATTCATAAAATTTTCAAAAAATTGTTTCCAGGGGTTCAAACTTACGCCTGCCGCCCCTGGGGGGTAGGCGTTAGCAGGTGGGCGCGCTCCGCGGCCAGGGCCTGGTTGACCAGCGCCGCCGCCCGCTCCCGTGCTGGCTCGTAGTCGAACTTGTCGATCAGGTAGGGCTTTATGGGCCGCTGGGCCTGGGGGTCGGCGGGGGTAAGGGCATAGCGCAGCCGCTGCCATTCCCCTTCCTCCCCCTGCGGGGCAAAGCCCATGGCCGAAAAAAAGGCCAGGGCCTCCGGGTTGTCCCGGTGTACGCGGGCAATGGCCTCCCGGCGGCTGCCCACTTCCATGATATCCCGCATCAGCCCCCACAGGGCCCGGCCTATGCCCATGCGGTGGAGCCCCTGCCGCACATACACCTGGAACTCCACGGAAAACAGGTTGTCCGGGTCGTGGCGGTTTTCGCTTAAATGGCAAAACCCCACCGTTTGGTTATTCAGCTCGCAAAGGAGCCACCCCAATCCATAAGTATACCGGTCTATACGCTGAATATACGCCTGTAGTTCCGGCAGCTTGGTTTCCGGCGCCGCGGGCGTGCCCACATAGGGCGCGAACACCTTCAGCATGGACGGCCCATCCCACTCGTTTACCCTACGTACTGCTGTCCTGATCATGTTTGCCCTCCTTGTTGCGTTTTGGGCCCTGCCGCCCCTGGGGGCTTGCAGGGCCCTGTCCTTATAAGCGTTCGCACGCGCCCTAAAAAATCCCTCTACTACAGCTTGTGATTTTGCCCGTTTGCAAGCCTTTACGCGGCTTGCCGGTCGGGGTTGCCGGCCCCGGCGGGGCGTTCAAAGATCCATTTGGCTTTTCCCTTTGGGTCAAAGGAATTGTTGTATTGGAGGACGGCATATTCCCGCAGCCGTTGCGTGTACGCGGCGGGCAGGGACTCCCCGGCCCGGAAATACGCCCCCGCCCGGTCCATCGTCCCGATGTCCGTGACCACCGGAAGTTCTTGCCGCAGGTTTTCCAGATAGTTGGTGTAGGGCGTGCCCTCCAGCCCCGCCGCCCGCAGCAGCAGGCCGGAAAGGTAGTTCAGGCTTACCGCCTCCAGTTCCTGGCCTTGCAGCGGGTAGTTGGCCCAGATAAAGAAGGGCACCCGGTACAGGCCGGCGGTCATGTCATACCCGGCCAGCACAGCCTGGTTGAACCCGTCCTCCAGTTTGGGCCAGTGGTCGCCGAAGAACAGCACCACCACCGGGTCCTGCTGGGCGGCAAAATAATGCAGCAGCCCTTCCAGCGCTTCATCCGAGCTTTTGGTCAGGCTCAGGTATTGCTCGGCCCATGGCCACCGGCCCTCATGGCCCTTTACCTGCACGGTGGTGGGGTAATCGGGATGCTCGTAGCCCCCGTGGTTCTGGATGGTCACATTGAACAGGAACAGGGGGCTGCCGTCGATTTCCTTCCAGCGCTCGTACTCGTAGATCACCTGCTCATAGCAGCTTTGGTCGCTGGTAAGGCCGTGCTCGAAGGTCCTGGGCACGTCGAAGATCTCCGCGTCCACAAACTCGTCAAAGCCCAGGTGGGGGTAAGCGTCTATCCGCTCCCAGGCGGCCCGGTCCCCGGGGTGGATGGCCGTACAGTGGTAGCCGTAGCTTTTCATGATCTGGGGCAGGCCGCTGTGGGGTTCGTCTATGTACTGCTGGTAGGGCTTGCTTCCCGACGGCAGGAACGACATGGAGTTGCCTGTTAAAAACTCATACTCGCTGTTGCAGGTATTGCCCCCGTATACCGACGAGTACGCCGTGCCCCACACCACTTGCCCGCTTTTTTGCAGGCTATGTAAAAACGGCTGGTTGTCCTGGGTGAACGCCAGGGTGCCCAGGCTGCCAAAATCTGTCATAGACTCATTCATAATGGCGATGACCGTGGGCATTTCCCCCGGCCGGCCCATGGGCTCCGGGGCAGGAAGGGCCTCCGCCTGCCAGGCCAGTTCCCGTACCTGCCGGGTAGAGTAGCCCTCCGGCTCCTCTACCAGCATAAAGCTTACATTGGCAAAAAAGCCCGCCGCAATCCCGGTGCGCTCGGAACTGGTCTTTTGGTTCCACGTCCACACCGAGATGCCCAGCCCGGACAGGCCGTTGAGGGGAAAAAGGGTCATCAGCAGCAACATGGACACGGACAGGGCCGAAAGCCGCTGGATCCAGCGCTTGCGGCGGGGGACCTCCGGCGTGCCGGCGGTAAGCTTGTAGCACAGCACCACCGCGCAGATGTACCCCATGGCGGCCACCGCCATTTTGCGGGTAGGCACATACGCATAGCCGCCGGAAACCGTCATGGCCGTGGCAAAAGACTGGAAGTCCCAAGGCAAAATGGGCTGGCCCCGGAACTGCACCACAAAGTAGTTGGCAATGCCGAAGGTCATGGACACCGCCCCGCCCAGGGCCACCGCTGCCCAGGCCCGCCGGGTAAGGGCAAAGGCCAGGGCGAACACCAGCAGGTAGCACAGGTAGTTGGCCACCCAATGCCGGGCCGGGAACTGCCAGATGCGGGTGCCGTTGATCATATCCACCGCCACAAAGGCCCCTATGGGGAACAGGACCACCAATAGCCACCCCAGCTTTTCCCGCAACGGGGCGGGCATTCCCACCTCTGTTAGGCAAAGCCCCGCGGCCAAGGCGCTGAGCAGGCTGTAGCCCAGCACATAGTCCCACCGCAGTTCCTGCCGCCCCGGCCCGTCCGTGCCCAGGGCAATGGGCCATTCTATGGCGAAAAACGCCGCCGAAACCAACAGGACCACCCCGGCGGCAATCAGATTTCCACGGCCTGCACGCAGCCGTAGGGAGAATTTTTCTTTCATAAGGCTTTTTGCTCCTATTTAACGTTCTTTGTTTCCCATCGCCCGCGCCGCCGGGGCCATGGGATCCTGGCTGGGCCCATGCCGGCCGCGCCGTATGCCGTTCGGGCGCCGCTTAGGCCCTTTCGCCAAAGTGGGCCAGGATGGCGTCGGCGATGTGCCGGCTGGCCAGGCCGTCGCCGTAGGGGTTGCTGGCATGGCTCATGCGGTGGTACTCGGCAGGGTCGGTAAGGAGCTGGCGCACCATACCGTAGATGGTTTCCTCGTCGGTGCCGGCCAGTTTCAGGGTGCCGGCGGCCACGCCCTCCGGGCGCTCGGTGGTGTCCCGCAGCACGATGACCGGCTTGCCCAGGGAAGGGGCCTCCTCTTGGATGCCGCCGCTGTCGGTGAGGATCAGGTAAGCGCGGGCCAGCAGGTTGTGGAACTCCACCACCTCCATAGGCTCTACCAGCTTGACC
Source organism: Acutalibacter caecimuris (assembly GCF_034335085.1). Taxonomy (NCBI): domain Bacteria; kingdom Bacillati; phylum Bacillota; class Clostridia; order Eubacteriales; family Acutalibacteraceae; genus Acutalibacter; species Acutalibacter caecimuris. The sequence goes on from NZ_JAWXXJ010000007.1 coordinate 47,926, forward strand.
TGCGGGCAGTTCCCCAGCTCCTCTTCGGCGGCCTGCTGCACCAACGGGTTCAGGTGCACGGGGTAAACCGCCTTTACATCCGGGAACTCCTCCACCACCCGGCGGATGGCCCGGAACATCCTGTGCATGGGTTCGCCCAGGTTCTCCCTGCGGTGGGCGGTAATCACCACCAGCCGGGAGCCTTTCGCCCAGTCCAGCAGCGGGTCGGTGTAGTCCTCCCGTACGGTGGTGGAAAGGGCGTCAATGGCGGTGTTGCCCGTTACCACGATGCGCGCCGCCTGCTTGCCCTCGGCCAGCAGGTTTTGGCGGCTCTGCTGGGTGGGGGCAAAGTGCAGGTCCGCCACGCAGCCCACAAACTGCCGGTTCATCTCCTCCGGGTAGGGGGAGTATTTATCATAGGTGCGCAGGCCCGCTTCCACATGGCCCACAGCGGTCTGGCAATAGTAGGCGGCCAGGGCCCCGGCAAAGGTGGTGGTGGTATCGCCGTGCACCAACACCATGTGGGGCTTTTCCTTTTGGATAACCGCCTCCAGCCCCTTAAGCACCCGGGCGGTGATGTCTGAGAGGGTCTGCCCCGGCTGCATGATGTTCAGGTCGTAGTCCGGGGTGATGTGGAAGGCGGAAAGCACCTGGTCCAGCATCTGCCGGTGCTGGGCGGTTACGCACACCAGGCAGGTAAACTCCGGGCGGCTTTGCAGTTCTTTTACCAGCGGGGCCATCTTGATGGTTTCCGGCCGGGTGCCGAACACCAGCATCACTTTAATCTTCTCCATGGTTTCTCACATCCTGTTGTTGATTATATGTATGTCCTGGCTGAAACTTGCCGCATGAAGGCCGCCTCCGGCGGGCAGGGAAACTTTTTGAAAAAGGTCCGGCTTGCCAAAGGTAAGCCGTCTGCACCTCTTCAAAAACTTCCTATCCCGTGCACGGGGGATGGCTTTCCCTGTGCGTGGCGGCCCGCGGCGGTTGCTTTCTATGGCTTTTGGGCGGGCTTTGTTTTTTCTATATTTTTCTGTTTTTTATTTCTTTTTTTCTTATCTTTTTTATTTCTTATTTTTATTTTTATTGCGTTTATTTTTGCCTTTTGGGGTATTGCCGGGCTTTGGCCCGGCTGATGTGGCGTCAGCTTTTTTTGGCGGCTTTGCGCACCTCGCCCAGGAATTTGACGTTGTTGTCCCAAAAACGTTTCAGGCGCTTGGGCTCCCGGACAATGCGGTACAGCCACTCGGTGTTGGTCTTGACAAAAAAAGCCGGGGCCCGCCGCTTGCTGCCGCTGAGCACATCGAAGGACCCGCCCACCCCCATGAACACACCCTTTCGGAAATCCTCCAGGTGCCGGTAGATAAGCAGGTCCTGCGCGGGCGCGCCCAGGGCCACCAGGGTAAGGTCCGGGGCGGCGCGGGCTATTTCGGCAAAGATGGCGTCCTTATCCCCCGCATACCCGTTGCGGTACGCCACGTCTATCTGCGGGTACTCCTTGCGCAGTTTTTGGGCCAAGGCGGACACCACTTCCTCCTTTGCCCCCAGCAAAAACACCCTTTTCCCCGCCCGGCCGGCGGCGTCCAGCAGCTTTTGGGCCAGGTCCACCCCGGTTATACGCTCTTTGGCAGGCAGGCCCAGTATACCCATGGCCTTTACCACGCTGATGCCGTCCGGCACCACCTCCGCCTGGGGGCACAGCAACAGGCGCTCCACTTCCGGGTCCTTTTGGGCGTGCATGATGATCTCCGGGTTGGCTGTCACAATAAACAGCCGCTCCCCCGACAGCATGGCTTTTTCGGCCCGGCGGGCATATTCCTCCGCCGTGCCGCCGAAAATCCTTTCTAAATACACGTTAACCGCCATTTCGATGGCTCCTTTCTTCTACGCCTGCTTTTCCCCGCAGCCTGTGTACGGTGGTAAAGGCCAGCACGGCCAGCGCCGCCAGGGTGGCTGCCCCCAGCAGCCGCACCAGCCAGTCTGGCAGCGGCACGCCGGCCAGCCCCAGGCCAAGCCGTACGGCGGCCGTTACGGCCACCAGCGCCAGGCTGGCAACCCAGGGCGCCTTATTTTTCCCCGCTTTCATGGCCGGCCTTCTTCCTGTCCCGTTCCCGGTCCTCGTCAAAGTCGTACAGTTCTTCTTTGCCAAAGGCTTCGGTGCTTTCCGCGGCCTTTAAAAACACGGTGACTGTCTGGAAAATCAGCTTAAAATCCTGCCAAATGCTGTAGTTTTCAATATACATCAGGTCCATGACCAGCTTGTCTTTGGGGGAGGTATTGTACTTGCCGGAGATCTGTGCCAGGCCGGTAAGGCCCGCTTTCATGCGCAACCGGTAGGAGAACTCAGGCAGTTCTTCGGTATATTTCTCCACGTTCTCCAGCATTTCCGGGCGGGGGCCTACCACGGTCATATCGCCGTTCAAAATATTGATAAGCTGGGGCAGTTCGTCTATGCGGAACTTGCGCAGCACCCGGCCCACTTTGGTGATGCGGTCGTCATCCGCGGTGACGGACTTGTGGATGGCGTTCTGCTCTTTCATGGTGCGGAACTTGTACACCTCGAACACCCGGCCGTACTTGGTCAGGCGCTTTTGCTTGTACATCACCTTGCCGCCGTCCTCCAGCTTGATGGCAATGGCGCAGCCCAGCATAATGGGGCTGGCCACCACCAGGCCCACAACGGCCACGGCCAGATCTGTCAGCCGCTTGACGATGCGCTGCTCCATGGTCAGGTCCTTGGCGGTGTACATGACCATGGACTTGTCGTCCAGGGTGACATACTTGGCCCCCTGGCTCACCACGTCAATGGTTTCAAAGTTGTAGTAGATATTCTTTTGGGTCTGGTAGCAGAAGGCGATCAGGTCGTTGCGCTCTTTCAGGGGCACATCATAAAGGAACACGGTGTCGTTGCGCAAAATCACATCCAGCACGCCCTTGTCGTCATAGCGGATGATCTCGTCCACCTCGTACTGCTTTTGGAACCGCTGGATTTTGGGGATGATGCTGCCCAGGCTTTGCCGGGAGGAGGAGATGACGCAGCACTTCTCCGGTTTTTCCAGGGAGAAGTACACATAGTTGCCAAAATAGGCGAAAAAGATGATGACAAGCACCTGCAAAAGCATCACCAGCAGCAGCAGATGCGGCGTTTCGTACACAAAATGGTCGTTATTCTTCTCGCTGGTGTTCATGATGGAAAGCTGTAGGTGGGTCACTAAGTCTGTCATGATGGTGGCCAGCGCCATTGAGTGGATAATGGGCCTGCTTTTTTGCGTGCCTACCGCATACCCGCCGTATACCGACATCAGCGCTATGCCCAGCACCACAAAGGTCACCATGGTAACGCCGGTGGTACGCGACAGATTGAACAGCCACGGGTTCCTGATCCCGAATATCCCAAAAAAGATACCAAAAAGCGAGGCAAATAGCGCCAGCTTTAAAATAAACACCACCGTGCGTTTCAGTTTCTTTATCATCCCATGCATCTTGTCACCTTCTCTATTTTAGGCTTGCTTGCGGGCAAGGGCCCCGCGGCCGCTAAGCAAGCATGACGCCAAATATTTTGAGCGGGCGCCCATAAGCGTTCGCACGCGCCTTTTGGTACGCAGCTTACGGGAACACACCCTAGGCAGGCCCTTTGCCATTAGGCTTACCCAATTCCCACAAATAAAAACCAGAAAACGCAGCGCCACGGGCCCGGTGGGGCGCCGGTTTTGCCCACTGGGCCCCGGACAAAGCCTCTCCCGCGGCCCTTATGAAAGCCGCAGCCCCCGTTGGCCACCGCGTCCCCCGCTGTGTGCATTATACCACAGCCAGCGGGAAAAAGCAAAAAATCAGGGGTTTTCCAGCCAATCGGCTACTTTTTGGGCGGCATGGCCCGATTCTTTTATTCCAAATTCCCGGCAAAAAGCCTCTGCTTTTGCCAACTGGGCCGTCCCGTCAAAGGCTAGGACAGCCTGCTCCAGTTCCCCGTTGGTTTCGCTGCGGGGGAAGGGGAGCTTATCCAGGTCAAAGTAGAAGTTCCGGTCATCCCGGTAGCTTTCCAGGTCGTTTACATAGAGGAAACAGGGCTTGCCGGTGTTCATATAATCGAACATCACCGAGGAGTAGTCTGTCACCAAAGCGTCGCAAGCCAGGTACAGTTCCTGGATATCCGCCCACTGGGAGGCATTGCGCACATAGCGGGGGTCCAGGTCCAGTTGATGTGCCTTTTGGGCGATGTTGGGGTGAAGCTTTGCCAGCACCAGCCACTGCCCGCCAAAGCGTTTGCCCAGGGCCTCTGCCAGCCGGCGGTAGTCCAGGTCATAGGCGGCCAGGCCCTGGTCTTTGCGGAAGGTAGGGGCGTACAGGCACAGGCGTTTTTCCTCCGGCAGGGAGAGCCCCTGCCGCACCTTTTGGGCAGCGGCCTCACCGGGGCCGAAAAGCACGTCGTTGCGGGGGAACCCGCATTCCAGCACCTCCCCCTGGTACCAGAAGGCCCGGCGGTAGATCCCTGTAAGAAAGACGCTGTTGGAGAGGAAAAGGTCACAGATGGCAGAATCTTTTTTGGCCGCGACCACATAGCTGCCGTCCAGCGCCCCTTCCGCGTCGGCCTCTATGCGCTTGAGGGGGAACCCGTGCCAGGTCTGCACGTAACGGGTGGCGCCCCGCTTTTGGGTATAGGCCCATTTGCGGGAGTTATCCACCCACGCCCCGGCGGTACAGAAATGGTAGATGGTCCGGGGGCCGTCTACCGCCAGGGGGACCACCCCCTCCGGCAGGGTGGCCGCTTCCTCCGGGGTTTTCACGGTCCAGTACACCTTCCAGCCCCGGCGGCGCAACTCCTCGGCAATGGCCCGGGGGCTGTCGGAATAGCCCCGGCCGTAGTAGCTTTGGCACACGGCCTTGCGGGGGTCTTTGGGCAAAAGAGACAGGGCCCCCCACACCAGGTTGCGCAGGGCCTTGCGGGGTATCTGCCAAACGCTCATGTTTTCCCCTCCTTCCCCGCGGGCGGCTGCCGCAGGAGTTTCCTGTTTTTGACGATCACCGCCAGCCGGAACAGCAGGATGGCGAACTCTGTTAACGAGGACAGCAGGCACAGGGCCGTAAGGCCGATGCCTGTGGTATGGTAGCACAGCACCGCCCCCAGCACATAAACCACCGTGCCAAAGGCCGTGGAGATATTGGCGTACTTGGCCAGCCCCATGGCCCCCAGGGTGGGGTACCCCAGCACGTAGTTGGGGAAGGCGAACACCGCCACCGGGATCATCAGCCGCAGGGGCAGCACCACCTGGGCGCCCTCCGGGCCCAACCAAAGGGTTAAAAGGGGCTTTGCAAAGGTGAACACAAAGGCACAGCCCAGCAAAATCACCGGGTAGATGAACAGCATGGCTTTTTTGATGATCTGGAAGTTCCGGTGTTTCATCATGTGGGGGTACAGGCTGTCCGCAATGGGGGACATACCGTTGCGGGCGGCGATGATCACCGTATCGGCATTGGTATAAAGGCCCGTGGCCACCGCCGGGTCGAAGATACCCGTGCCCCCGGCGGGCATGGCGTGCTTTAAGAGCAGGCCGTTCAGGTTGGAGTTGATGGAGGCCGCCACCCGGGAGAACAGGAACTGGGAGGAATCCTTGATCTCCCCCCATACGTCCCGCCAGCCCACCCGGCAAAGGGGCACCCCTACCCGCACATACAGGTGCCAGTACACAAAGGCCAGGGCCCCAAAGTTGCCGATGGCCGTACACAGGGGCACCAGGTAGAAGTCCTCCGGCTTTTGCACCAGCAGGAACACCAGCGCGGTTGCCACCAGCTTAATGGCTACCGCCCGGATGGTAATGGCGGACATCTGCTCTAAGCCCCGGTACATATAATCCGGCAGGAAGGTGGCCCCTACGGTGGAGAGAAAGAAGAACACATAGGCCAGCACCTCCCCCGGACCGGAAAGCCGGGGCACGACCAGCAGCCCCAGCACCACCGCCGAGATCAGCGTAAACAGCACCTTGGCCGCCACCACGCTGGTGAGGATACGGGAAAGTTCCCCCTTGTCCTCCCGGCGGGCGGAGATTTTGGCCGTGGCCGAGAGCAGGAACCCGAAATCCAGGAAGATCAAAAAGAAGTTGGCCGCGTACTGCCCGGCCCCCAGCAGGCCCACCAGCTCTACCCCCAGCACCCGCATTTTGTAGCCCTGGGTCAGCATACCCAGCGCCATGTTGGAGAACTGGAGGATGTAGAGCATGACGGTATTTTCCAGCAGGCTATGGCGGGTACGGCCCTGCCATTTTTCCTTTAAATTCATGCGTGCCTCCCTATCAGCCCTTTAGTTTAAACATCGCCCGGATGGCCCCGTACTGCCGCCGCCCCAAAAGCCACAACAGCAGCCGGTGCTTTTTACCCATGCGGGCAAGGTAGGGGTTCCCCTTCCAGTGGGGGAAGTACCCCTCTGTATAGTCCCTGAACGCCTCCAGCAGGGGGTGGCGGGGGTCCTGGCGCAGCACCCGCACCGAGGCGGTGAGGTACACATGGTACAGGGTGAGGTATTCCAGCTCCGCCCGGTACGCCTCATAGAGCCCCTGCTCCTTATACCAGCCCAAAATGTCCTCAAAGGCGTCTATGATCTCCCGGTTGCGGGCCAGTGTGGCGCTGTTCATAATGGAGCCGGGCCTTTGCAGGTAGTTGTAGCCGATGTAGTCCGTATACACCACCTTTTTGCAGTTGGGCAGCAGCTTGGTGGTGGTGCGGATGTCCTCGTACCACACCCGTGGCGGGTAGCGCACGCCGGTTTTTTGGAACAGTTCCGCCTTATACAGCCGGCAGCAGGCGCTGGGGGACGAGAGCAGCACGTCCTTTTGGGTATGGGGGTCCAGGCCGGCGTCTTTCGGCATATCCTCCCGGAACACCCCCAGCACCCGGCCCTTTTCGTCTACCGAGCGGAAGGCAAAGCAGGCCATGTCCGCGCCGGCCCCCTTTGCGGCGGCCAGGGCCCGCGCCAGGGTTTCCGGCTCCAGCCAGTCGTCGCTGTCCGGGAACAGCAGCCAAGCCCCCCCGGCTGCCTCTATGCCGGTGTTCCGGGCGCCGCCCAGGCCCCGGTTCTCCTGGTGGATCACCCGGACCCTGGGGTCGGTTTGGGCAATCCCCTCGCACAGGGCGCCGCTGCCGTCGGTAGAGCCGTCGTCCACCAGCAGCAGTTCCAGGTCCTGTTCGGTTTGCGCCAGCACAGAAACGGCGCATTTTTCCACATAACCCTTTACATTATATACAGGCACGATCACGCTGGCTTTTGGCATATAGCCGCCTCCCTTTTGGTGGCCCGGTTGTTCCAGTATTTTACACATTATACACAGTCCCGCGGATTTTTGCAAGCCCCCGGCCTTGCCAAGCGGCCCTTTCCGTAGTATAATAAGGTATAGCTATACACTAATTATTCCCGAATGATAAAAAAACTTGCCTTCCGGCAAGGGAACGGAGGGACCTTATGGTAAACCTGATCACCAAAGCCCTGCGGGCCGCCCTGTCTTTCAGCCTGGCCCTTGTGGTAGGCTGCCCCCTGGGCGCCGGGGCCACTGCCGCCGGTGCTGTTGCCACCGGGGCTGGCTTTACCGATGTAAAACCCGGCAGTTGGTACGCCGCCTGTGTGGAGGAAATGGCCGGCAAGGGGCTGGTAAGCGGCTACCCGGACGGCAGCTTTAAGCCAAACGGCACCATCACCGCCGCCGAGTTCCTCTCCATAACCGCCCGGTGCGCGGGGGTGGGCAAACCCTCTTCCTCCGGCCATTGGGCCAAGGACTACTTGCAGGCCGGGCTGGACCGGGGCTGGTATGACTGGGACGAGATCCCGCCCACCGGGGAGAAATTTGACAAGGCCATCCCCCGCCAGTTGGCCGTGAAGGCCCTGATGCGGGCCCTGCTGCCCGACAAACGCGGGGACTACAGCACCGAGTCTGCCAAGATGAAGGACTTTGCCCAACTGGACGGCCGGTACTACGAAAGCGTGCTGGCCGCCTACGCCTGCGGGGTGGTTTCCGGAGATGAGAAAGGCTGCTTTAACCCCAAAAGCAGCCTGACCAGGGCCGAAGCCTGCGTGCTTATCTCAAAGGCCCTGAAACTGACGGGCGATGTGCCCGGCCCGCCGGACCTGCCCGACCCGCCCGGCCCGGTGGAAACGATCTCCGGGGGCGTTGGCGAAAACGGCTGGCTACAGGTAAAAGGCACCCAACTGTGCAACGAGGCGGGCCAGCCCATCGCCCTGCACGGCATGAGCAGCCACGGGCTCCAGTGGTTCGGGCAGTTTGCGGGGGAACAGTCCATTAAAAACACCGCAAGCTACGGGGCCAACCTGTTCCGGGTGGCCATGTACACCGGCGAGAACGGCTACCTCAGCCAGCCGGAGGCCATTAAGAAACAGGCCATTGCCGCCATTGACGCCGCCATCCGCCAGGATATGTACGTGATCATCGACTGGCACATCCTCTCCGACGGCAATCCCATGGACCACCTGGCCGAGTCCCAGGCTTTCTTCCAGGAAATAGCCGCCCGGTACAAGGACCAGCCCGCCGTACTGTACGAGATTTGCAACGAGCCCAACGGCGGCGCGGACTGGGGCAGGGATATCAAGCCCTATGCCGAAAAGCTGGTGGAAACCATCCGGGGGCAGTCGGAGAAGGGGGTCATCCTTATCGGCAGCAGCACCTGGAGCCAGGATGTGCACCTAGCCGCCGCCAACCCCGTTAAGGGGGATAACCTGATGTACACCCTGCACTTTTACGCGGGCACCCACGGCCAGTGGCTGCGGGACCGGGCCGACGCGGCGATGGCCGCGGGCCTGCCGGTCTTTGTTACCGAGTGGGGCACCAGCAGCGCCGACGGCAACGGCGGCGTGTTCCTGCAAGAGTCCCAGGAGTGGCTGGATTGGATGGAACAGAAGGGCATAAGCTGGGCCAACTGGTCCCTGTGCGACAAATCCGAAACCTCCGCTGCCCTGCGCCCCGGCACCTCCCCCACCGCCCAGTGGGCCGGCAGCGACCTGAGCGAATCCGGCCGCTTTGTGTTCCGGCACTTTTAAGGGCCCGCCTGCCCCTATGGGGGCCTATCAGGCATAGAAATAAAAAGGCAGCACCCGGTCAAGTTTTGGGTGCTGCCTTTTTATTTTTGCCTGCAAAGGCCTCCACGCGGCAAGTTCCGTCCCCTGCCTGCATACCCCAAGCCCAACGCAGCCCTGTGCCTTCGTTTTAGCCGTTTGAGCCGTTTGAACCGGTGGGCCATTCCATCGCCCCCCTTTTTTGAAAAAACAGTTGCCTTGTCAACTAAATTGCGGTATAATAAGGCCGTACCGATCTACCCTTGAGGAGGTTCCCATGAAAACCATATTCCGTTACCTAAAACCCTTTATCCCCCGTATGAGCCTGGGGCTGTTTATTAAGTTTACCGGCTCGGCGGTGGAGCTGCTGTTGCCCTGGATCCTGTCCTATATGATCGACGAGGTGGCCCCCACCAAAGACATGGGCCGGGTAGCCCTGTGGGGCGGGGCCATGGTGCTGGCCGCCGTGCTGGCCTGGGCGACCAACATACTGGCAAACCGGATGGCGGCCTGGGTGGCCCAGCACACCACAGAGGCCATCCGCCACGACCTGTTTGTAAAGATTTCCGAACTCTCCTGTGGGCAGATCGACCGCTTTTCCATCCCCTCGTTGGAGGCCCGCCTGACAACGGATACCTACCATATCCACCAGATGCTGGGCATGATGCAGCGCATGGGCGTACGCGCGCCCATTTTGCTGCTGGGGGGCATTCTGGTCACACTGACCCTGGACCCGGTACTGACCCTGGTACTGGTATGCACCCTGCCCTTTATCGCGGTGCTGGTGTATACCGTTTCCAAAAAAGGCGTGCCCCTGTACCGGCAGCTACAGCAGGGCATAGACACTATGGTGCGCACCGTGCGGGAGGCTATCTCCGGCATACGGGTCATCAAAGCGCTTTCGAAAGTGGACTACGAGCGGGAACGCTTTGCCGGGGTCAATGACAGCGTGGTGGAAAAGGAAACCCGCGCCGGCATGACCATGGCCATTACCAACCCCATGATGAACCTTTTTTTAAACCTGGGCCTTACCGCGGTGATCATTGTGGGGGCCTACCGGGTAAACAGCGGGCTGACCCAGCCGGGGAAGATCATTGCCTTTTTAAGCTACTTTACCATCATCCTCAACGCCATGATGGCCATGACCCGCATTTTTGTAACCTTCTCCCGCAGTTCTGCCAGCGGCAGCCGCATTGCGGAGGTGCTGGCCGCCCCGGCGGACCTGCCCGTTACCCCCTCGGCCGGGGAGCCCTCCCCCTACCACGCGGCTTTTGACCAGGTGACCTTCTCCTATAACAAAAAGGAGCCCAATGTGGAGGGTATCAGTTTCCGGCTGAAAAAAGGGGAAACCCTGGGCATTATCGGGGCCACCGGCTGCGGCAAGTCTACCCTTATCAACCTGCTGATGCGCCTGTATGATGTGGACAGCGGCAGCGTTATATTGGGCGGCCAGCCCATTGCCTCTATCCCCCCCGAAGAGTTACACACCCGGTTTGGGGTCGTGTTCCAAAACGACGTGCTTTTTGCCGATACCATCCGGGAAAACATTGACTTTGGCCGGGGCCTGCCGGATGAGGAGATCGAGAAAGCCGCCCGCTGCGCCCAGGCCTGGGAGTTCATCTCCCAGTTGCCGGAGGGGCTGGACCATATGCTTACCTCAAAGGGCACCAACCTTTCCGGTGGGCAAAAGCAGCGGGTGCTGGTGGCCAGGGCCCTGGCCGGCACCCCGGAATTCCTGATTTTGGACGATTCTTCCTCTGCCCTGGACTACCGCACCGACGCCGCCCTGCGCACCGCCCTGCGCCATGAATACGCCGGGGTCACTACCGTGATCATCGCCCAGCGGGTCAGTTCTATCTTGCACGCCGACCATATCCTGGTGCTGGACGAGGGCCGCGAACTGGGCTACGGCTCCCATGAACACCTGATGGAAACCTGTAGCGTTTACCGGGAGATCGCCGTATCACAGATGGGCGGCTAGCTGCCTTAAGGGGCGCTGCCCCTTAAGAATCCCCGCCAGGGGCTAAGACCGCCCCTGGACCCGGCCAAGCATCCCCACGCCCTGGGGACAACCACAGCGCTCTTCTTATTTGGCACAGAGAAAAAATGAAAAAAGAAAGAAATAAAGGAAAACAAAGAGGGTGCCGGTCGAGCACAGGCCCGGTTACTGGAAACAAGCCATGAACGGTATAAAAGTTTTTGAGGATTGTCAAGGAACTTTTTTCAAAAAGTTCCTTGACCCGCCGGAGGCAATGACTGCGCCTTTGCGGCCACAAAGCACACACTATCACCTCAAAGGAGGAACCACCCATGCCCCCCAGATTTATGCCACGCGGGCCCATTGAAAAGCCCAAAGACCGCAGAAAGGTGCTTTTGCGCCTTTGGAAGTATATTTATGCCCACAAAATGATGGCCCTGGCCGCGGTGCTGCTTACGGTAGGCAGCAACCTGCTGGCCCTGCTGGGCCCCTGGCTCTCCGGCCGGGCCATTGACGCCATTGGCCTTGATGCCGGAGGGGTGGATTTTCCCCGCGTGTTCTTTTTCTGCGGGCTGATGGTGCTGTTTTACGCGGTTTCCTCCGGCCTTTCCTACGCGCTTTCCATCCTGATGATCAAGCTGAGCCAGAAGATCGTGCGGGAAATGCGCCAGCAGGTTTTTGACCGGCTTACCCTGCTGCCGGTCAAGTACTTTGACCGGCACCAGACCGGGGACATCGTCAGCCATATTTCCTACGATATTGACACGGTAAACGCCTCCCTCTCCAATGACCTGCTGCAAATTGCCGCCAGCGCCATTACGGTGGTGGGTTCGCTGGCTATGATGATCGCCATCTCCCCCCTGCTGGTGCTGGTGTTTGCCGTAACCATACCCCTTTCCTTCCTCTTCACCCGGTATATGACCAAAAAGGTGCGGCCCCTGTTCCACAAGCGCTCTGTCATGCTGGGGGAGCTCAACGGCTTTGTAGAGGAGATCATCAGCGGGCAAAAAACCACCAAAGCCTACCACCAGGAGGCCACCCAGACCCGGCGGTTCGACGAGAAAAACAAGGCCGCTGTAGACGCCTACTACAACGCCGATTACTACGGCGCCATGACCGGCCCCTCGGTCAACTTTATCAACAACCTGTCCCTGGCCTTTATCAGTATGTTCGGGGCGGCGCTGTTTTTGCTGGGGCGTATCTCCATTGGCGACCTGTCCAGCTTTGTGCTGTACTCCCGGCGGTTCTCCGGGCCCATCAACGAGATGGCCAATATTGTCAGCGAGCTCCAGTCGGCCTGCGCCGCGGCCGAGCGGGTATTTGACCTGATGGACCAGCCCACCGAGCCCGCCGACGCAGAGGATGCCGTAACCCTTTCCCACGTGGTGGGCGATGTGAAAATGGAGCACATCGGTTTCGGCTACGAGCCGGATAAGACTATCATCCATGACCTGACCCTGCACGCGCCCCCCGGCGGCCTTACCGCCATTGTAGGCCCCACCGGCGCGGGTAAAACCACCCTGATCAACCTGCTTATGCGCTTTTACGACCCGGACAAGGGCTGCATCACCCTGGACGGCCGGGATATACAGGCCGCCACCCGCAAAAGCCTCCGGCTCTCTTACGCCATGGTGCTACAGGACACCTGGCTGTTTACCGGCACCATCTTTGAAAACCTGGCCTACGGCAAAAAGGGCGCCCGCCGGGAGGACGTGGAGGCTGCCGCCAAAGCCGCCCGCATCCACCGGTACATTATGAGCCTACCCAAGGGATATGACACCATTCTGGATGAAAACGGTGTCAATATCTCCCAGGGGCAAAAGCAGCTATTGACCATCGCCCGTGCCATGCTGCTGGACGCCAAGATGCTGATTTTGGACGAAGCCACCTCCAACGTGGACACCCGCACCGAGCAGCAGATACAGGCCGCCATGCGCACCCTGATGCAGAATAAGACCTGTTTCGTCATCGCCCACCGGCTCTCCACCATCCAGAACGCCAACAATATCCTGGTCGTCCGGGACGGGGATATTGTAGAGCAGGGCAACCATCAGGCCCTGATGGCCCAAAACGGGTTCTACGCCAGCCTGTATAACTCGCAGTTCCAGTAGGGCCTGCCCTTGCAAGGGGTATGTCCAAAATGAAACGTTTAAAACGAGGCTCCGGCGAACAAATGGTAAAAGTTTCGTCCACCTTTTCAAAGGTGGTGGGGTTCTTAGGGGTGAAACCCAAGAGTTGGCGTAGCCAACTCTCCGCCGCCGGAGGCCAAAATTTCGTCATAAACTCTTCTTTTGCGCACTCCCCCTTGCAACTTGCCCCTTGACACCCCGGCCAACATCCAGTATAATGAGGGAAGTGGATAGCCGGCGAGGTGTAGCTCACCCGGTAGAGCGCTTGGTTTGGGACCAAGAGGCACGGAGTTCGAGTCTCCGCACTTCGACCATCCTGTAAGGGTTGGCGCCGCCAGCCCTTCTGCACAGCCGTTCCGCGCACTTGGCATTGCTAAGTGCGCGGGCTTTTTTTGCCCGCGCCGGGCTTTCCTCTCCTGGGGGGCCTCCCGCACCTTACTACATTTTACTGCACCACCAGCACCAGGGCCGTTATGTCATCCTCATGGCCGTCGCTCCGGCGCTTTTGGGCCTCTTCTGTCACCCGCTGGGCCAGCAGGTTGGGGTTTTCCTCCTCATCCCAGGCAGCGGCCATATCCACCAGCCACTCGCTGCCTGTGGAAACCACCCCGTCGGACACCATCACCACCAAATCGCCGGGGGAGAGCTCCCGCTGGCAGGTGGCAAACTCCACCCCCGGCATAATGCCCACCGGCACGCTGGAGGCCTCGATCACCTCGCTGCGCTTGCCCCTGCGCAGTACGGTGCAGGCCGCCCCTGCCTTGCGGAACTCCGTTTTGCCGGTAAACAGGTCGATGCACACCACGTCCATCGTGGCCAGCGATTCATCCCCGGATTTGGCGATCAGGGCCGCGTTCACCGTTTGCAGCATACTGTCAAAGCCCACCCCGGCCTTTAGCAGGCTCTCTGCCATTGCCGAGGTCATGGCCCCGTCCACCGCAGCCCGGCCCCCGGTGCCCATACCGTCGCTTAGCACCGCGATCAGCCGCCCACAGCCGTCATAGAATACATTGGCGCTGTCCCCGCAAAAGGCCCCGCCCCCGGCGCTGGTCTGGGAGAACCCCCGGCCCACATCCAGTTGGGGGCGCTGGCACATCTGGATGCGGCAGCGGTCCTCGGTGCTGCTGACACAGGGGGGCGAGAACACCCGCCCGCAGGCAGAGGATACCTCCCGTGTAAAGGCCGCCCGGTTCAGGCGTTTCTGGCGCTCCCGGCTGATCTCCGCCTCCACGGTCATGCGGTCGAACTTGTCCACCCGGCAGCACACCTCCAGGGGGGTAACGCCGCTGTCCCGCAGCACCACCGCCACCCGCTGGGCCGCCTCCTGGTCAAAGCGCTGGTACTGGGCAAACTCCCCGGCCATCTCGTCCAGTATCCCCGCCGTGGTGCGGAAGTGGGCCTCTATCACCTCCCGCACCTGGGCGGTACGCAGTTCGGCGGCCTCCTTCATCAGGTAGCGGGTATAGTTTTTGTTCAGCTCGTCCCGCATCTCCCCGGCCCGGCAGCAGCGGTCGCTGAACTCTTTGGTAAAGTCGCAGGTTTCCAGCTTGCCCTTCTCCTTTAATGTGCCGGAAAGCTGGGAGAAATTGGCCATGGTCTGGTCCTTGTACTTGCGCCAGCATACCGAGCTGAGCCCGCACCCGGCGCACACCGTTTCGGTGGACCGGTCGTACACCCCCCGCAGGTTGGGGGCGCATATGGTGCTGAGTTTTTCGGAGATCTCCTCTACCGAGGCGGACACGCCGGTCAGGGCCTGGGCCGCGTACTTCAGGCGCATAACGATGTTCCCCCGCAAGGCCCCACCGCTAAGGCTGTCGTTGCGCAGGCCGAAAACCTCCGTAAGCCGGCGGCTGCCGGGCAAAAACATATACCCTACCGTGGCCACGGCCACCTCAATGGCCCCGGTGAGGATTTGGGCGCTGCCCGAACCCACCTGCAAAGAGGCAATGCCATGGGCGATGATAAAGGCCCCGGCCCCCGCCGCCTTGCCCATGGGGGCAAACACACCGGCCACCAGCCCCCCCAGCCCATAGGCCCCGGAAAGGTAGGACAGCCCCGCCGTGGACAGCCCCTGCACGGCCCCGGCGGCCACGCCCGCCACCGCGCCGCCGGCAATGCCCCCCAGCCGGGCGCAGTACAGCACCAGCAGCACCAGCAGCACCCGGCCCAGGGAAACGCCCATTATGCTGATGCCCGAAAAGGCCAGCAGCAAGATCCCCAGGCTGACGGTAATAGCCGCCAGGTCGCCGCTCTCAAACCGGCCCACAGCCCCCAGCCGCGGCTTGCCGTCGCCGGAAAGCCCGGAGAGCAGGTTCACCCAGCGGCGCAGGAAGTAGGCGCTGCCCGCCCCCAAAAAGGCCTCCGCCACATACAGCGCCGCTGTATAGCTGATGGAGCCGTGTAGGAACACCATGGTCATACCCGTAAGCAGCAGGGGCAAAAAAGCCGCTGCCGGGGCGAACAGCGGGTGGGTGTTGATGCTTTTTAGCTGGTCCATGGACCAGCGTATGGCTGTTACCGCCACCAGTGCCGCCGCGTACCGCACCGGCACATACACCGCCGAAGGGAAAAGGTACCCAAAAAACGCCCCCAGCGCCCCGGCCCACAGGCCCTCTCTGGGCGCAGCCGCCACGGCGGCCACCCCAAAGGGGGCGTATTTGCCAAACACCAGCCCCCGCGCACAGACCATCCCCCCGAAAAAGCTGCCCGCCATAACCAGCGCTTTACGGGCATACCCCGCCTGTAGCTGGTCGCGCAGGCCGCACCATACCTGCCGGAATTTTGTCAGTTCCATCCTAACACCGCCTCGTTGATTTTTTACCCCCGCGCCTGAGGGGCGGGCCCGTCCCCCTGTCTGCCGCAAAGGCATATGCAAATAAGTTATGTAACCCGCTATGCAGGCAACGAGGAGATTATACCGCCGGCGGGCAAAAATATCCGTCGGATAGAGGATGTGGGAACAAAGGAGTTTCCGGGGGAAAAGAGCGGCGCCCGGCGCAGGGGCGCGGATGCCGCGGGGAAATGGCGAATGGGGGAGAAATTATTTTATGTAAAATAAAGGGGCCCCCTGTCAACCAAAGAAAATAAAGGGAAAGGGCCTTTGTGGGCCCTTTCCCTTTTCCTGTTATGGTTCCCCTTCCTTTTGGGGGCATACCGTTCCTATTCCCCTTCCGCAGCAGAACTGGCAGAGCTGTAGGGTTGCAATTTCACAATGTCGCCAATCTTCTTTTCTTCCTTGACCTGGTCGCTTTGCAGGTACTGCACCAGCTCCCAAAGGTCATCCACCGTGGCCCCGGCCCGGTAGTAGGCGGTCACATAGTACCCGTCCCACCGCAGGTAAAGGGGCAGCACCGCGCCGTCCTCCTCCCGTGGCGCCCAGTTATGGCTTTCAAAGTATGCCTGGCGGGTTTCCTCATCCAGTTGGGCCAGGCTCTCCCAGGTCAGGCCGGTAAGTTCCACCCAGTTCTCGTTTTCCATCCCGGCGTCCAGCAGTTGGGCCTGCACAGCCCAAACGGTAATCAAGGGGCTCTCCGCGCCGTACTCCAGGCCCAGCAGGAAGGGTTCTCCCCCCTTCAGCTCCAGCAAAGCCGAATCGGCCACGCACACAAACCGGCTGTCCGTGGGGTAATACCCGGCAAAGGCATCGGGCTGCTCCTGCAGATTGACCAGGCGTGTGCCCTCCTCGTAGGAGAACAGGCCCGGATCAAAATGGTCCAGCGCCCAGCGCGTCACCTTCACCATGTCCTCCGGGTCGGCGGTTTTCCAGCCGTACACCCGGAACCAGTATCCGTCCTTCCAAAAGCTGATGGCCTTGTCGCTGCCCGCGGTACCCAGCACAGAGAACTCGACGCCTTGATCCGTGATGATGGTTTCGTGGCAGCGCTGCAAATAGTCCAGCTTTTCCTCCGGCGTCCAGTTATCTCCGCCCAGTTCCTCGGTGCCTGCCAGCAAAAGTAGCTGCTTGATATCTCCCCCGTCCACCGGGCCATCTTCCCACTTGACCATCACATGGGCAAGGCTGCCGTCCGTGTCATAGCTGCCCCATATAAGGGGGCCCAGGGTATAGCCGTCCTCCCGCATATCCGGCAGGCGGTCAAACCAGTACTGGGGGGTGCTTACCGCACCGTCGTCTAAAGCCACCTCGCCCTGGACACGGTACTCGTTCCACAGCAGGGGGGCCTCCGGGTCCGCCCGGTTATAGGAGAACATCTCCTGGGGCGAAAGCCCCTCTGGCAGCGCGTCTATATACGCCTGTGAGATATAGGTCTTTGTCCAGCCCTCCGGGTCGTCTGCCTCCGGAGCCTGCACGATAACGCCCGGCGCCGGGCTCTCCGGGCCGGCCTCCGTTTCCCCTGTTTCCGCCCCGGCCCCGGCCTCCATGCCCCCTTCCCCGGCGCCGCCCTCCACCTGGTGGGAGGTATCCGTCCCGGCAGCCAGGGGGCCGCCCTCCGCCGGCCCGGCGGCAGGGGCAAAGGCCTGTTTCAAAACCAGCGGCAGGCACAGCACGCACAGGCAGGCGGCCACCGCTATCCAGGCGCCAATGCCTCCGCCCCGCCGGCGGGGGGCCCGTTCCGGTTCCCGGTCCGCGGCGGCAACCAGGGCCGGGTCGATGTTTTCCAGCTTATCCAGCAGTTCATGTCCGTTTGCAATACTCATAAGTCATAGCCCTCCTTTATCAAATATTCCCGCAGCCCCTGCCGGGTACGGTACAGCGAAGTTTTCACCTTGCTTTGCCCCGCCCCAAACCGCTTGGCCACCTGGGCAACCGGCTCCAGGTACCAGTAGCGGCGGATGAACATATCCCGTGGTTCCTCCGGCAGGCCCCGCAGGTACCGGCTGATCTCCTCCCCCAGCAGCAGGCCGTCCACCTGCCCCTGGGTATCGCCCTTGGCCGGGATGCACTGCTCCAGTTCCCTGGTCAGTTGGGCCAGGGGCGCGTTGCGCTTTTTCCGGTACCGGGTGCGGCATACGTTAATGGCCATGCGCCGAGTGATCTTTGCCAGAAAGGGGAAGAAATACGCCCCCGGCTCATGGGGCGGAATAGCGTTCCAGGCTTGCAAGTAGGTGTCGTTTTCACATTCCTCCGCGTCCTGGCTGTTGTGCAGCAGGTTGTTCGCCAGGGCCCGCAGCTTAGGGCCGTACTTTTCGGCCGTGCAGGCCAGGGCCGATTCATCCCGGCGCAGGAACATGGCCACGATCTTTTCATCCTCCACAAAACTCCCTCCTTCATGCGAGTATACTCACCCTTACTATCGCCAACAGGGCGCCCCCGGTTACAGGGTGCGGCAGATTTTTTTCGAAAGCACGCAAAAAGGCCGCCCAAAGCCGGAGAGGGCGTCCCCTCCCAGGCTTTGCGCGGCCCCTTATGTCCCTGTCAGTCGTGCTCCGATCCCGCCCCCTGTTCCTCCTGCCCGCCGTACTGGGGGAAAGCCTCGTTGGCGGGGCTCTCCGGCGCGGGGCTCTCCGGCCGGGGTACCGCCTGCCCCAGCAAAAGCTGGGCATTCTGGAACCACGCCGCCCCTATATCCTCTATCAGCACCTCGCCTGTGCTTACATCTGTCAGTTCCAGCCTGGTAAAGGTGTCCACATATCCCGCCTCCCAGTCATAGTATATCTGGAAATGCAGGGTACGGTACTCCTCTTTGCCGCTGGGCTGTATATACACCCCTGTATGCAGGCTGCCCGCGCTGTCCTCCACCGGCTCCCCGCTGTCCGACAAAAACGCCGCAAACTGCCGGACGACCTTATCCCCGCTGTATGCGTTTACCATCAGGGAGCCATACTCGCTCTTCATGGGGCACAGCAGGTCAAAGCCGGCGTACAGCCCGCTTTCGTTCATTATACCGCCCCCGCCGCTGGCGTACTCCGTGTACTGGCCGCAGGCCAAAAACTTCTGGCCGGCCATGGCCTTGTCCAGCCGGTTCAGGGTAGCGTCCCATGCCGTCACCGACCGCTCCCGGCCCTGCTGCACATAGTTTTCAGAGGCATACGCCCGGCCCGTGGCCAGGTCGATGGTAAACTCCGCTGTCACCCGCCGCATCGATTCCGAACCGTACACCGAAAACTCCGGGGTTTCGTACAGGGTCAGCACCAACGGGTTCTGGGTGGCCTGGCGGGTGCTGCCCGTACTGGTAAACACAAAGGTAAGTTCCATGTTGTCTTGGTCGAACGTGCCGCCCACTACCCCCTCTGCATCCCAAAACCCGTTACACCCATAGGCCACGCTGCCGTCCTGGCAGGCCAGTTCCGGGAAACTGCCCAGGGGCGTCCATTCCTCCCCGTTGCCATCAAACGTCCAGTTATCCGCAAACGGTATATCGCCGCAATACCCCATAAAGGGCACGGTCATGGCCACCTCTACCCGGCTGGGGGCATAGTCTACCGATGTCAAAACCACATCGCCATCCTTGGCCCCACTCTCAATATGCCGGTTCCAGGCCGTATCCGCCTGCAAGGCAAACCCCGCCGTATAGGCCGGTTCCCAGCATTCCAGCGCCATACGGTCATAGGTAAAGCCGTCCGCGCTGCTTACCAGCAAAAAGTCCTCTATATAAAGGCGCACTTCCAGTTGGTCCCCGTCCCCTGGGCGGGCCTCCATCGGCTCCAGGTCATAGGTCCACAGGGCCCTGGCATGGCCGTCCCCGTCCCCGGTAAAGCCGCCGATCTCCCCCTCGCCTACCACGGTTTCATCCCCTACCGTAACCTCCACGGTAATGGCTTTGCCCTGCCCGCTATATACCTGGCCAAACTCATCCACGCTGGCCCAGTCCACCCCCGGCAGCAGCCGGTACTGGCTTATCCCGTCTGTGGCCGCCATCATGTCACGCAGTTCCTCGCTCAAAAGCAGGTCCAGTTCCATCGAGAGGGTTTCCCCGTCGCACCAGGCGTCCGATACCGTCAAAATCCCCATCGAGCCGTCCTGGCAGGTTGCCTCTACCGGGTTAAAGGTAGGCGCCGGGGTAGGGGCCTGGCTCTCCGTTGGCAGTTCTTCCCGCTCCCTGTCCCCGTTCATGGCCATAAACACCTGGCCAAGCCCCGGCAGGGCCTCGGTAATCTGCGGGTACGTGCCGTTTACCCCCCACAGCAGGGCAAAGGTCACGGCCAGCACAGCCGCTACCGTAGCCACCGTGCGGAAGGCCCGCAGCACCGGCCTGGGCCGGGCAGGCAGTTGGTCGGGCAGTTCCAAAAGCGTCTTTTCCAGCGATTTCCTCGCCCGCCGGGGTACCTCCTCCACCCCGTAGGCCCTGGCCAGTTCCGCCTTAAAGGCACGGGTGGGCTTTAGTTTCTGTTCCAGGGCCCGTTCCAGTTCCCGGTCCAGTTCCTGTTCCGGCCCCTGGCCGGGCCCGCCGCGCTGCCGGGGCGTAGGGAAGGGCCAGGCAGCCTTTTTCCGTTCGGGCCCTCTGCCATGTTTCATCTTCGCCATTACGCCCCCGCCTCCTCTGTTCTCTCACCGTAGGTTTCCCGAAACTTCTTCCTTCCGTGGGAAAGCCGCATTTTCGCCGCGCCTTCGCTGATGCCCAGCATATGGGCAATGTCCTTCACCGGCAGGTCGTTCAGATAGTATAGGGTCAGGATGAGCCGGTCGTTCTCCCCCAGCTCTGCCAGCACCCGCTGCACATCCAGGGGTGTGTCCCTGTCCGGGCTCTCCCCCTCCTCCGGCAGCACCTCCAGCGGGAACAGCCCCTTTTGCTGGCGCAGCAAATCGTAGCAGCAGTTGATCACAACCCTGGTAAGCCAGGTCTTAAAGAATTTCGGCTGCCGAACGGTATTCATTTTATAAAACGCCCGGCACACGGCCTCCTGTATGGCGTCCTCTACGTCCGCCTCCCTGTGCAAAATCGCCTTCGCCGTGCGGTACATGGCCAGGTGGTGTTCCTCCATCAGCCGTACAAAGGCGTCCTTGTCGCCGTTTTGGGCCTTGCGTACCCATTTATCTGTGCTGCCTATACTGCTCACCGCTTTCCGGAAGGGGTGGTTTCAACCATTAGACGTTCCCTGTAAACAAAAGGTAAACGGGCGCCAAAAAATTTTTTCACCCCGCCTGTACTGCCTTATAAGGAGGTTTTTGGCGTATGGGGCCGCTCCATGGGCCGCAGGTTCTGGTTCAGCCTGTCCACCAGCCAGGCCAGCCGCTTGGCCCGCCCGGCCTGGGTTTTCGCGTCAAAATAGGCCCTGGCGTAGGTTTTCCTCGCAGACAAAGGCATGGCCTGGAAATTGCGGAAGGCGGGCTCCTGCCCTTGCAGCAGCCCGGCCACCTGGGCTACCTGCTCTTCCCCCACCTCTGCCATGGGGTCCGGGGCGTCCCACCGGCCGTCCGCCTTGGCCTCCTCTATTTTTTGCCGGCCCCTGTCCGTCATAAGCCCCTGGGCCTCCAGCTTTTCCGCCAAAGCCCGGTTTTTTGCGGACCACCGGCTCTTCTCCCGGCGGGGGGCAAAATACTTTTTATAGGCCAGCGCATCCAGCCGCTGCATCTGCCCGTCGATCCACCCAAAGCAAAGGGCCTCTTCCAGCGCCTCCCCGGCCTTCAGGGTCTTTGGCCCGCCGGCCTTGCCAAACAGCAGCCATACCCCCTGGCTGTCCCCGCCGTCCCCGGCAAGCCACGCCCGGAACGCCTCCCGGCTAGCAAATACCAATACATCTTCCGCCATACCTTCCCCTTTCCCGCGCCTGCCGCGCGCTGCCTGTTGGCTTTATTCCCGCCAGGTCTTTGCCAAGCCCCCTTCGCTGGTTTCCCGGTATTTGCTGAACAGGTCCCGGCCGGTTTCGTACATGGTCTTTACCACCATGTCAAAGCTGATCTTCCTGGTATAGGTCAAAAAATTCGCCAGGCTCAGGGCATTGATGGCCCGCATCCCCGCCACCGCGTTGCGCTCGATGCAGGGTATCTGCACCAGCCCGCCAATGGGGTCGCAGGTCAGGCCCAGGTGGTGCTCCATGGCCACCTCCGCCGCGTACTCGATCTGGTCCAGGTCCATGTGGTAGATCTCCGCCAAGCCCGCCGCCGCCATGGAACAGGCGCTGCCGATCTCCGCCTGGCAGCCGCATTCCGCCCCGGAGATGGAGGCGTTGGCCTTGATCACATTGCCGATGACCCCGGCCGCCGCCAGCCCCTTAAGCATATCCCGGTCGGAAAAGCCCTGCTGCTCCTGCTTGTAAAGCATCACCGCGGGCAGTACCCCGCAGGCCCCGCAGGTGGGGGCCGTCACAATGGTGCCGCCCCCGGCGTTCTCTTCGCTAACGGCAAAGGCATAGGCGCAAACCTTCCGGTTTTCCCTGGTTTCCTTGCTCTCGTCCATATGCCGCTGCCGGTTCAGGTACATGGCCTTGCGCTGCACCCCCAGGCCCCCGGCCAGCTCCCCGTCTTTGCGGATGCCCCGGTACACGGCCTCCTTCATCACTTCCCATACATCCGCCAGGTAGTCCCATATCTCCGGCCCCTCGCACGCTTCTACATACTGCCACAGGTACATATCCCTGTCCCTGCAATACTGCTTGATGTCCGAAAAGGTGTGCAGGGGGTAGATCCGTGGCGGGTCCGCCTCCGCCTGCCCCTCCAGGCGGATCTTCCCACCCCCCACGCTGAATACCCGCCAAAAGACGATGCGCTCCCCCAACCGGTAGGCTTCCAGCTCCATGGTGTTGGGGTGGGGCAGCCCCTCCTGCCGGTCGTCAAACAGGATCCGCACCGGCAAAGGCGCCAGCGCCTCCTGCACCGCCACGTCCGTCAGGTGCCCCCGGCCGGTCTTGGCCAACGAGCCGTACAGGGTGGCCTGAAAGCCGTCCGCCTCCGGGTACGCCGCCCGGAACCGCTCCGCCGCCCGGCCCGGCCCCATGGTGTGGGAGCTGGACGGCCCCCTGCCAATGCGGTAAAGTTCCCGTAAAGATTCCATACCCATGCCCCCCTTACGGCACCAGCCCAATCTTTTTCATCACTTTGGATAGGGTCCGCTGGGCAATGGCCTGGGCCTTAGGGGCCTGGCTGTGGTAGCAGGCCTCCAGGTAGGTTTTGTCCGCCACAATCTTCCGGTACCGCTCCTGAATAGGCCGCAGTTCCGCGATAACCGCCTCGGCCACCGCGGGCTTAAAGTCCCCATAGCCCTTGCCTTCAAACTCCCGCTCTATCTCCTCATAGGTCTTGCCGGTCACGGCGGCGTAAATGCCCATCAGGTTGTTCACGCCGTCCTTGCCCTCGGCAAAGCGCACCTCGCTGCCGCTGTCGGTTTTGGCCCGCTTAAACTTGCGCATAATGGTGTCCGGGTCGTCCAGCACGGAGATATTACCGTTCTGGTTCTCGTCAGACTTGCTCATCTTGGAAAGGGGGTCCTGCAAGGACATCACCCTGGCCCCGTGCTTGGGTATCATCGGCTCCGGCACGGTAAAGGTGTCCCCGTAAATGCCGTTAAAGCGCCCGGCAATATCCCTGGCAATCTCCACGTGCTGTTTCTGGTCCGCGCCCACGGGCACATAGTCCGCCTGGTACAGCAGGATGTCCGCCGCCATCAGGCAGGGGTAGGTAAACAGCCCGGCGTTGATGTTGTCCGCGTGCTTGGCCGATTTATCCTTAAACTGGGTCATCCGCGAAAGCTCCCCGAACTGGGTGTAGCAGTTCAGCAGCCAGGCCAACTGGCTGTGCTGGGGCACCTGGCTCTGGATAAAGAACACCGTCTTTTCCAGGTCAATGCCCATGGCCAGCAAAAAGGCGTAGGCTTCTTTGGTGTACTTGCGCAGTTCGGCGGGCACCTGCCGCACCGTCAGGGCGTGCAGGTCGGCCAGGGCATACGCGCACTGGTAGCCCTCCTCCTGCAACTTGATGTGGTTGCGCAGGGCCCCCAGGTAGTTGCCCAGGGTAAAGGTGCCCGTGCACTGGTACATACTCAATATCCGCTTTTTCTCCTGATTCTCCATCCCATGTCCGCTCCTTTTCTGATGATTTCCGGGGAAAAGGCAACCGCCCCCGCCCCGGCCTGTTTCCGCAAGGCCCTGGGGAACGGTCAGGACACTCCCGCCATTTCCCTCGCGATCTGCCCCAATATCCGCACGCCCTCTTCCAACTGCTGGTCCGTCGGGGTAGAGAAGTTGATGCGGAAAGCCTGGCAGGCCCCGGCCTCGTCGGTCAAAAAGGCCGTGCCCGGCACCACGCACACCTTGCGCTCCGTGCCCCGTTTTACAAACTCCAGCATATCCACCCCGTCCGGCAGGGTACACCAGGCAAACAGCCCGCCCTCCAGGTCATTCCAGGTGATAAGCGGCCGGAAGTACTTCTCCATCGCCCCCTTCAGCACCAGGAACTTCCGCCGGTAGATCTCTCGCAGCCGCCGGAGGTGGGCCTCATAATCCCGCTGGGTCATAAAGCGGTGGCACACAATCTGCGCCCAGATATTGCTGTGCACGTCCTCCCCCTGTTTGCACACCACCATTTTCTGCACCACTTCTTTGGGGCCGATGGCATACCCCACCCGCATCCCCGGCGACACCACTTTGGAGAAGGAGCCCGCGTACACCACCACGCCTTCCCGGTCAAAGGATTTGATAGCGGGCAGATCCTCCCCGGCAAAGCGCAGGTCGCCATAGGGGTTGTCCTCCAAAATCAGCACCCCGTAGTCCCGGCACAGCGCATAGGCCTTTTGGCGCTTTTCCAGGCTCATAGTAATGCCGGAGGGGTTCTGGAAATTGGGGATGGTGTATAGGTACTTCACATTTTTCTCGGTTTTCAGGGCCTGCTCCAGCCCCTCCAGGCTTAGGCCGTCCGGTTCCATGGGTATCCCCCGCAGCCTGGCCCGGTAAGAGCGGAAGGTGTTCAGCGAGCCGATAAAGCTGGGGGCCTCGCACAGCACCGTGTCCCCCTCGTTCAGCAGGGTCTTGGTCAGCAGATCCATCACCTGCTGGGCCCCGCTGGTAATAAGCACCTCATCCGCCCCGGTGCCCACCTGGTACTTTTGGGCCATGTATTCTTTCAGGTGGTCCCGTAAAGGGGCATAGCCCTCGGTTACGCTGTACTGCAAAGCCTCCACCGGGGTGTCGGCCAGCAGTTGCGCCGAAATGGCCTGTATGTCCTCATAGGGGAAAGCGTCCGGGGCCGGGTTCCCCGCCGAAAGCGGAATGACCCCCGGCGCGGAGGAGTTCTTCAAAATCTCCCGAATGGCAGAGGGTTTCAGGTTTTTTACCCGCTCGGAGAATTGGTATTGCATAAGGTTGACCTCTTTTCATGCTGGTATTCTGGTATTCCCGTAAATTATACCCCCCGGCCGTGGGAAAGTCAAGGCACGCCCCACGCCGGCCGCCCCCTTGCCGCCCTGCCTCCCCTGCCTCCGGCGGCCGGCTTCGCCAGAGGCGAAACCGCGAACCCCCAAAAAACTTTTATGCTCGCCCTGTCCCCACGCCACCGGCCCCCTCTGCACCCGTCAGCGCTGTTTCCAAGCTTTTTACCTTCCCGGCGGCCCTATATCCCAATGCGCTCGCCGCCGGCCTTCTCAAACAGCCTGGCGGTTTCCTCCCGCAGCCCCTGGTAGATATCCCCCTTCAGCGCCCCGCTGTAAAACAGGCGTTTCGCGCACTGCTGGGCCTCCCGCAGCACCTCTATATCCATAGACATATCCGCAATTTTTAGCTGGGGCAGCCCGTGCTGGCGTTGGCCGAAGAAATCCCCCGGCCCCCGCAGTTTCAAGTCCGCGTCCGCAATGGCAAACCCGTCCCTGGTGCTTTTAAACAGTTTCAGGCGTTCCACCGTCCCCTGCCCCGTAGCGGCGCACACCAGTATGCAGGTCGAGCGGTGCTGCCCCCGCCCAATACGCCCCCGCAACTGGTGCAGTTGGGAGAGGCCGTAGCGTTCGGCGTTCTCAATCAGCATAATAGCCGCGTTGGGCACGTCCACCCCCACCTCCACCACGGTGGTAGCCACCAGCAGGCGGGTTTCCCCGGCGGCAAACGCCCCCATCACCCGCTCCTTCTCGGCGGGTTTCATCTTGCCGTGCAGCACCCCCACCGCCGTGCCGGGAAAAGCCCTGCGCACGGTTTCGGCGTAGGCGTTCACGCTCATCATGCCGCTGCCGTCCGTTTCTATCAGCGGGCAGATCAAATACCCCTGCCGCCCCTCGTCCAGGTGCTTTTGTATGTACCCAAACGCCCGCTGCCGCTTGTCCGGGCCGATCAGGTAGGTTTCCACGGCCTGCCGCCCCGGGGGCAGCTCGTCCAGTACGGAAACGTCCATGTCCCCATAGGCCATCAGCGCCAACGTACGGGGGATGGGCGTGGCGCTCATTACCAGCAGGTGGGGGGACGCGCCTTTCTGGGAGAGCGCCACCCGCTGGTTCACCCCAAAGCGGTGCTGCTCGTCGGTGATGACCAGCCCCAGCCCCTTAAACCGCACCTTTTCGCTGATCAGGGCATGGGTGCCAATGGCCAGGTCAATTTCCCCGGCGGCCAGTCCTTCCAGCAGTTTCCTGTGCCTGGCGGCGGAAAGGCTGCCGGTCAGCAGCGCGCAGCGCACCCCCGCCGGCTCCAGCAGGGCAGAGAGGGACTGGTAATGCTGCCCGGCCAGTATCTCCGTGGGGGCCATCAGGGCGGCCTGCCACCCGGCCTGTATCACCGCCCAGCAAAAGGCGGCGGCCACGGCGGTCTTACCGCTGCCCACATCCCCCTGCACCAGCCGGTTCATGGGGGCCGGGCCCGCCATGTCGGCTATGCCCTGGCCAATGGCCCGTTGCTGGGCCCCGGTCAGCCGGAAGGGCAGCAGCCGGGCAAAGGCCTCCGGGTAGTCCGGCAAAACCGGGTGCAGGTTCTCTTCCCGCCTGCCGCTTTTGATCTGCATCAGCCCCAGTTGCAAAACCAAAAACTCCTCAAACACCAGCCGCCGCCTGGCTATCTCCAAATCCTCCGCTGAGCGGGGGAAGTGGACGTTCTCCAAAGCGTAGCCTAAGTGGCAAAGCCGGTGTTCCTCCCGCAGGGCCTGGGGCAGCGGGTCCTCCGGCAGTTCCGGCAGCCGGCGCAGGGCCTCCCCCATGGTGTTGGCAATTATCCGGGAGGGCAGCCCCTGGGTGGCCGGGTATACCGGCTGAAAGGCCTCCGCCTTATCCTCCCGCACAAAATCCGGGGCGGTCATTCCCCAGCCCCACCGGCTGCGGGTAAGTTTCCCCCTAAACAAGTACCGCTGCCCCACCCGCAGCAGCGAGGGGATGTAGCGGTTGTTAAAAAAGGTCAATACCATCTGATTTTCGCCGTCCGTGGCCACGGCCCGGTACAGCAGGCGCCCCCCGGCAATCCGGCTCTCCACCGGGGCCGTGGCAATCTCCCCCCGCACCACACAGGGCTCGTCCAGGGGGGCCCTGGCAATGGCCTGGGGCGCGCTCCAGTCCTGGTAGTCCCGTGGGTACAGGCGCAGCAGCGCCCCCACGGTAGGCGCCCCCAGCTTGGCCAGTTGCTGGGCCCGCTTGGCACCAACGCCCTGCAACGCCGTAACCGGCGTTTCAAATAAAGACGGCATGGAAACCCCTCCGCATCGCTTGCAGCATCATATTATATAAGAAAAATTATACAAGCCTAACTTCCGCTTGTCAAGCACCCCCTCCCCCCTTGCACTTCCCGCCCATCTGTGCTACAATGTACCCATCCCCCATTTTTGAAAGGAGTGATGTCTTATGAAAAACACATTCGTAAGCAGGAGGAACACCCATTTTTGATTGGAGGGACCATATGACAGATACGACCGGACTTTTAGCTTACGGCTTTCCCCCCGCGCTGCTGCCCACACAGGGCCCCGCCCTGCCCGCCCGGGTCACGGCGGTGTTTAAAGAGCGCTGGCAGCTTATAACCCCGGAGGGGGAACAGTTCGCTACGCTAAAAGCCAAAGTGTACTACTACGACGGGCAAGAGGCATTCCCCACCACCGGCGACTATGTGCTGGCCCTGCCCGCCCCCGGCGACTGGCAGATCGTCAAAACCCTGCCCCGCAAAACCTTTTTCTCCCGGCTGGACGGCTGGCACGGCACCGAGCAGGCCGTGGCCGCCAATATGGACGTGGTGTTCGCCGTCCAGTCGCTCAACGAAAACTTCAACCTAAAACGCCTGGAACGCTACCTGGCCCTGGCCTGGAACTCCGGCGCCCAGCCGGTTGTCCTGCTGACCAAGGCAGACCTTCCCGGCAACCACGCCGAAAAAACCGCCCAGGCGCAAAGCGTCGCCGGCACGGCCCCGGTTATCGCCCTCAGCGCCAAAACCGGCCAGGGGATCGGGCAACTGGACCCCTACCTGGCCCCCGGCGTCACCGCCGTATTCCTGGGCTCCTCCGGCGTGGGCAAGTCCAGCCTGGTCAACCGTCTGGCCGGTGCGGACGTCATGTCCGTCAGCGGCATACGGGAGCGGGACAGCATGGGCCGGCACACCACCACCCACCGCCAGTTGCTGCGCCTGCCCAGCGGTATGCTGGTCATCGATACCCCCGGTATGCGGGAGCTGGGTATGTGGGAGGCCCGCGAAGGGGTGGCAGACGCCTTCCCGGACGTGGAGCAGTATCTGGGCCGGTGCCGCTTTTCCGATTGCCGCCACCAGCAGGAGCCCGGCTGCGCCATCCGCGCCGCCATGGAGCGGGGGGAGCTCTCCCCCCAGCGGTTCGCCAGTTGGCAGCAGCTTATGGGCGAGTCCGGCCGGGGCAAACCCCGCAAGCAGGGCCAGCCCAGCAAGGCTTTGGCCCGCCAGCGCCGGCAGGAGAGCAAGCACCGGAAAAAATTGGCCGGCAACTCTTGACTTTTCCCCCAAAGCGGTGTATTATAAATAAAATACCCGTTCATCCTATAATACCGAAAGGCTGTGACGAAGACGGCGGGATCCCGTTCCCCTACAGAGAGTTGGCGGCTGGTGCAAGCCAATGGGGAAGACATCAAAAGGCCGGGCGTTTGCCCGTGCCCTGTACGCCAATCCCTTCCGAGCCGGAGGCCCGAAACCGAGGCGTTGGCGTCCGCCATGCCCGGCGGTAGATGCCTCCCGCCAACGCCGCGTTATGGCGTAGGGCTTGTTAGAGCCTTGAGTGGCGCGGCGCCGTCCGCGCAAAATGAGTGGTACCGCGGAGCATATCCGTCTCATGGGCGTATTTCCCATGAGGCGGTTTTTTATTTCCCCCACCCACCCGCCGCTAACGCCCCAAAAACCTTCGAGGCTTGCTACTTCGCCAAAGGCAAAGTAGGCCGCCAGAAACAATAAGAAAATAAGAAAAAGTAAAACCACTACCCACCGGTCGAGCAAACTGCCCCACCCACACAACGCCGCCGCTAACGTCAAAAAAGTCTTTGGGGATTCCTAAACCCCTTTCTTCAGAAAGGGGTTTAGGCCGCCGGAGGCAAAAAGGTAGCCGGAGGCAAAAAGGTAGCCGGAGGCAAAAAGGCCGCCGGAGGCAAAGCAAATCCCACCCAAGAATAACCGAACCGATAAGCATAAATACTAAACCTAAAAGGGGGACGGCCCAATGGAAAAAGCAGATTTAAAGACCCAACTGGCGGAGGTAGCCCAGCGCATTCGGACCATGCGGGAGATCACCGGCCTTTCGGAAGACGAAATGGCCAAATGCACCGGCGTCAGCCGGGAGGAATACCAGCGGTGCGAAACAGGCGGGCAAGACTTCAGTTTCACCTTCATCTACAAGTGTGCCAAGCGTTTTGGGGTAGACCCCACCGACCTGATCCGGGGTGTCAGCCCCACCCTGTCCAGCTACACCATTGTACGCCACGGGGACGGCCTGCCCATTGCCCGCCGCCACGGTTTCAAGTACCTAAACCTGGCCCCGCTGTTCAAAAACAAAACCGCCGAGCCCTTCTTTGTCACCATGCCCTATTCCGAGGCCGAGCAGCACGTGGCCATCAAGCTGGCCAGCCACGCGGGCCAGGAGTTCGACATCGTGGTCAAAGGCTCCATGAAGGCCCAGATCGGCAGCCATATCGAGGTGCTCAACGAGGGCGACTCCATCTACTACAACTCCGGCACCCCCCACGGCATGATCGCCACCGGCGGCGAGGACTGCCTGCTGTACGCCATGGTCATGAAGTCCACCGAGGACCTCCCCCCCGAAGAGGACCGTTTCCAAACCCTCATCGACCGCAAGCTGGCCCGCCAGCACCGGGAAAGCGTGGCCGACCCCTTCCTCGATACCACCCTGGACGAGAACGGCATTTTAAGCGGGATCCGCTTTAAAAACGAGGACAACTTCAACTTCGCCTTTGATGTGGTAGACGAACTGGCCCGCCGGGAGCCGGACCGCCTGGCCATGCTCCATGTGGACCGGGGCCACGCCGAGCGCCGGTTCACCTTTTCCGATATCAGCCGCCTTTCCAACCAGGCCGCCAACTATTTCGAGTCCCTGGGCATCCGCCGGGGGGATAAGGTGCTGGTGGTGCTCAAGCGCCACTACCAGTTCTGGTACGTCATCACCGCCCTGCACAAAATCGGCGCGGTCATCATCCCCGCCACCCACCTGCTCATGGAGCACGACTTCGACTACCGCTTCAAGGCCGCGGGGGTCAAGGCCATCCTCTGTACCAGCGACGGCCAGACCGCCGATGAGGCCCACCGGGCCGCCCAAAACTGCCCCGGCGTGCAGGTGAAGATCATGGTGGGGGAAAACCGCCTGGGCTGGCATGACTTTGACAAGGAAATGGCGGGTTTCTCCGACGTATACCTGCGCCGGCCCGACTCCCCCTGCGGCAACGACCCCATGCTCATGTACTTCACCTCCGGCACCACCGGCTATCCCAAAATCGCCATGCACAGCTACAAGTACGCCCTGGGGCACTACATCACCGCCCGCTACTGGCACAATGTAAACCCCGATGGCCTCCACTTCACCATCTCCGATACAGGCTGGGGCAAGGCCATGTGGGGCAAATACTACGGCCAGTGGATGTGCGAAGCCGCCATCTTCACCTATGATTTTGACAAGTTCGACGCCCACGATATCCTGCCCATGTTCGCCCGGTACCACATTACCACCTTCTGCGCCCCGCCCACCATGTACCGGTTCTTTATCAAAGAGGACCTCAGCCGGTACGACCTCTCCGGCATCGAGTACTCCACCACCGCCGGCGAGGCCCTGAACCCGGAGGTCTACGAGCAGTGGAAACGGGCCACGGGCCTGCGGCTGATGGAGGGTTTCGGCCAGACGGAAACCACCTGCGTCATCTATAACCCCGTGGGCAGCGTGCCCAAGGTGGGCTCCATGGGCGTGCCCAGCCCCCTGTATGATGTGGACGTGGTGCTGCCCAACGGCAAAACCGCCCCGGTAGGCGAAACCGGCGAAATCGTCATCCGCACGGACAAAGGGGCCCCCTGCGGGCTGTTCCTGGGCTATTACCAGGATGAAAACCTCACCCGGGAGGCCTGGCACGACGGGATGTACCACACCGGCGACACCGCCTGGCGGGACGAGGACGGCTACTTCTGGTATGTGGGCCGTACCGACGACGTGATCAAGTCCAGCGGCTACCGCATCGGCCCCTTTGAGATCGAAAGCGTCATTATGGAGCTGCCCTATGTGCTGGAGTGCGCCGTCACCGCCGCCCCGGACCCGGTACGGGGCCAGGTGGTCAAGGCCACCATTGTGCTCACCCGGGGCACCCAGCCCAGCGACGAGTTGAAAAAAGAGATCCAAGCCTACGTGAAAAAGCACACCGCCCCCTATAAATACCCCCGTATCGTCGAGTTCCGGGAGGACCTGCCCAAAACCATCAGCGGGAAAATCCGCCGGGTAAAGCTGCGGGAGGAAAGCAAATAAACGCCCCGGCGTTTACCCCGCCCAGGGCGTCCGCAAAAAAGAAAAAAGTGTTCGGCGAACGGCCCGGCGGTCGAGGGGCATCCCCTATGTTACCGGCGGCACCTGGACCACCGACGCCATCTTCCGGGAAACCCAGGGCCATTTCGCCCGGCGCAAGGCTGCGGGCTGTATCGCGGTGGAGATGGAATGCGCCGCCCTCCAGGCCGTGTGCGATTTCAGGGGCTATGAGCTGTACTACTTCCTCACCAGCGGCGACCTGCTGGACGCCCCCGCCTGGGACCCCCGCCTGGAGGAGGGCAGCCTCTCCGGCACCCAGCACGATACCACCCACTTGGAGATCGCGGCCGCGCTGGCCCGTTTCATCTCCCCCTCTTAAGGAAGGAGCCTCCCCCCATGGAATACTTACTGAAAAACGGGGAAACCCTCACCGTCCGCCCGCCCACTCCGGAGGACGCGGCGGAGCTTGTCAGCCTCATGGTCAAAGCAGACGGGCAAACCCCTTTCCTGGCCCGCAACCCCGGTGAGTTCGCCCGCCAATTTACCGTAGAGCGGGAGGCCGAGATACTCCGCGCCCTGCCCGCCAACCCCAACCTGCAATGGTACGTGGCCCAGTACGGTGGCCGGCTGGTGGGCAACTGCTCGGCCCTGGTGCCCGCCCCCGGCGAGCGTTTCCGCCACCGGGGGGCCGTGGCCTTCTCCGTCCTGCGGGAGTTCTGGGGCCTTGGCATCGGCGGCAGGCTGATGGAAACCTGCCTGGCCTGGTGCCGGGCCCACGGCTGCGAGCAGGTAGAGTTGGACGTGGTCGCCCACAACGAGCGGGCCCTCCGTATGTACAAAAGCTTTGGCTTTACCGTCACCGGCACCCGCCCCCGGGCGCTCAAATACCCCGACGGCAGCTATGCCGACGAGTATATGATGGTCAAATTCTTCTAAGGAGTTGGTCTTTTATGTTGAAAAGCATCCGCAACAGCCTGGTGCTCTCCGCCGTGCTGTACACCGTGCTGGGGGTCATCCTCCTGCTCTTCCCCGGCACGGCCCTGCAATGGGCCTGTGCGCTCATCGGCCTGGTCACCCTGGGGTACGGCCTGGTCCGGGCCTTTGGGTACTGGAAAGGCGGCGGCAGCTACGCCCAGCGGTTCGACCTGTTCTTAAGCATCACCCTTGTGGCTTTGGGCGTCTTTCTGCTGGTAACGCCCCGGTTTTTGGTGTCCATCATCCCGGCGGCCCTGGGCCTCTATATTCTGGTAGACAGCCTCTCCGCCGTCAAAACCGCCCTGGACATGAAAGCCCTCGGCTTTGAAAAATGGTGGCTCTCCCTGTCCGCGGCCTGCCTGTTGGCGGTTTTCGGGGCCGTCATGGTGCTGCGGCCCTTTGCCACTTTAGAAACCCTGGTGGTTTTCATCGGCCTGGGCTTTGTGTTCGACGGCGTCTACACCCTGGTCAACACCATCACCGCCGACCGCCTCTACCGCAACCGCTAACCCCCAAACAGAAGATCAGGCAGGCCCCCACTTCCAAGGGCCTGCCTCTTTTACATCTGCCTCTTTTTGCACCTACCGTAAAGACCTCCCCAAAAAGGGGTGTGCCCAAAACGAAACCTTTAAAATGAAGTGCCTGCGGACAAATAGTAAAAGTTTCGTCCACCTTTTCAAAGGTGGTGGGGTTTTTAGGGGCAAAGCCCCTAAATCGCCGAAGGCCAAATTTCTTCAAGATCTTCTTTTGGACACGCCTCAAAGCCCCCCTCAGCCCTTTTTGCAAAACACCTCCCGCAGGCCCACCACCAGGATAAACCCGCCAAAAATGCGCCTGAGCAGGCTGGTATCCATCCCCGCCGCCAGCAGGGAAGCCGCCACGCAGGCCGGCACCCCTGCCAGCGCGCAGTACAGCACGGCCTTTGTGTCCAGCAGGCCGTTTTTCCTGTGCCCCCACAGCGCCGGCAGGGCGCAGGCAATAAAGTATACCAGGTTAACGGCCCCGGCCTTCAGTTGGGGCAGTTGCTGGGCCATGGTCAGCCACAGCAGCAGCAACGTGCCGCCCCCAATGCCAAACCCGGACAAAACGCCGGTCAAAAACCCCACCAGCACATCCAGCGCCACAGACATCCCGCAAACCTCCTTTCCGGGCCTTCTCGTAAAGGCAACGCCGCACAATTCGCGGCCAACGCCTTAGGTACCGTCTTGTTTCCGTCCTAGAGCCTGTTTTGAAACGCCGAAACGCCGTCTGTTTTGCCCCAAAACGGTGCTTACTGTGTCAAAAATCCTCAAAAGGCGGCAAGCCTTTCTGGCTGCAAGCCTTTCTTGCGGTTTTTTCCTTGAAAGCCCTCGTTTTCGGGCAAAAATCCCACCTTTCTCCGGTTTTAAAACAGGCTCTAGCGCACCGCTTTCCCTTGCCAATCGCCAAGACGGGGATTTTTAACGCAGAAGATGCCCACTTTCGATTTTCTTTCGAAATCGGGCAAAAATCCCATAGTTCTCCGCTTTTAAAACAGACCCTAACTCTACGCCCCCTCTGCCAGCATCTCCCCCAGTTTCCCCGCTATCTCCCGGAACACCCCGGCCGTCACGCCCCCGTCCTGCACCACCGATTCCCTAAGCACCGTAATGCAGTATTTCGGCCCGCTTCCGTCCCCCACAAAGCCGCAATACCAAAAGTGCGCGCACTCCTCCCCATCCGCATACACCCCGGTCTGCGCGGTGCCGGTTTTGATGCCGCACACGCAGTTCTCCGGGTTGCCCCCGGCCCCGGTCCCCTCCTTGGCCGCCTGTACCAGGTAGTCCTGTAGCCGCCGGGCCGCGGTACCGCTCATTGCCTGCCGGCTGATGTCCGTCACCGCCTGCTGGGGTTCCAGGTTCCCCGCCCCGTCCACCAGCCCCTCTATCAGTTTGGGCGAGTTATACACCCCGCCGGCGGCAATGGCGTTCAGCAGCCCGCACATCTGCACCGGGGTCACAGTCAGCGCTCCCTGCCCAAAGGAGAAATTGGCCAGCGCACGGGCATTGGCCAAGCTCTCCCCCGCCGGCAGGGCGCCCGCCCCCGCGTACAGCCCCCGGCCGAACTCCTGCCCGGCCCCCAGCCCCAGGTTATAGGCCATCTCCAGCACCGGCTGGCCCCCCATGGCCCTGGCCGCGCTGATAAAATAGCAGTTGCAAGACTGGGCAATGGCCCCCTGCAAGTCCACCTTGCCATGGGGCTCGCCGTCATAGCAGTTAAACAGCAAACCCCCGGCGTTCAGCGCGCCGGTGCAGGTAAATTCCCCCAAAGCCCCGCCGCTTTCCAGTTCCGCCGCCGCTGTCACCAGCTTGAACACCGACCCCGGCGCATAGGCGGAAAAAGCCCGGTTCACCAAAGGGGCGTCCTGGCTTTGTGCCGCCTTGGCAATCTGTGTGGGCGCAAAGTCCGGCATACTGGCCAGCGCGCGTATCTGGCAGCCCGGCACCTCGGTAATTACCACCGCCCCCCGCCCCAGCCGGGCCGCGGCCTTCTCCGCCATCCTTTGCAGTTCGCTGTCAATGGTCACGGCCACGCCGTTTTCCGTAGCCTCCATGGTGTCAGACACCATCCGCTGCGCCCCGGCGATCACCCTACCCAACGCGTCCACCTGGTAAAACACCGAAACCGCCCCCTTATGCCGGTCCAGCGCGTCGTCCATGGCCAGTTCCACCCCGGCCGCGCCCTTGCCCTGCCCGTCCAGGTACCCCACCACATGGGGGGCCAACTGGTCCTCCTCATACCGTTTGGGCACCCGGAACATATCCACGCAGGCGTGCTCCACGGTGCGCTCCAGTTCCATGGCAAAGGGCTTGCCGTCCTCCAGGGCCACGGCCAGCCGTTCCCGGTAGCGCCCGCCGGTGGCCGTTTCCAACGCGCCAATGGCCTCAATGGTCGGGGCCACCGCCGCCACCCAGCGGCTGGAGGTGCCGGTCAGGGGCCGCAGCTTGCAGTCGTATATGGTCCCCCTGGACTTCGCCACGTCCAACTGGTAGATGCTCTGCTGCCCGGCGGCAGCCACATACGCCGCATTGCCCGAAACCCCCGCCATCGACCGCCCCGCGGCCGCCATCAACAGCAGCAGCAGCACCAGCAAAAAGTACGCCTTCCGCCCTGCCACCCGCCGTACCCGGCCTTCCGCCCGTTTTTGTATGTCCGCCTGTTTTTTCATCTGCCGCCTCCTGTTCCCGTCTGCCTGTCCTATCCTCAGTATGCGGCCTTTTGTGCAAAAAATACGCATGAACGCCCGCTCCGGCGGCAAGCTAATCCTGTCCCGTTACGCAAAAGGAGGAGAACCCGTATGCGCAAAAAAACCAAATACCTGATCACCGGCGGCCTGGCCGGGCTGGCCAACGGCCTGTTCGGTTCCGGGGGCGGGCTGTTCCTGGTGCCCCTGCTCACCCGCTGGGCCGACCTAGAACAGCGCAAGGCTTTCGCCGTGTCCGTAGGGGTCATCCTGCCCCTTTCCCTGGTTTCCGCCGCCATCTACGCTTACAAGGGGGCCCTGTCCTGGTCCCTGGCCTGGCCGTACCTCTGCGGCGGCTTTTTGGGGGGCCTGCTGTCCGGCCGGGTGTTCCAAAAGGTGCCGGTGCTGTGGCTTCGCAGGGGCTTTGGCCTGTTGATCGTCTACGGCGGCCTGCGGGCCCTCTGGCTGGGCTAAGGCTTGTTTGAAAAATCGGGAACGCCGTCTTTTTGGTCAGAAACGGCCATCTTCTGCGTCAAAAATCCTCGCCAACTGGCAGGTTGGCTTGCGGTTTTTTCCTGGAATCTGACCACTTCTGGCCAAAAATCCGTCATTCCCTCTATTTTCAAACAAGTCCTAACCCCCAGAAAATTTCCCCGGCAGGCAGTTGCTTTTTGGGGTGGTTTGCTGTATCATATAGGCATAGGACTGCCAATTTGATAAAAATGGAGGAATCCCCATGAACAACATCCCACAGGTCAAGGTCGGCGTGGTTGCCGTTTCCCGCGACTGTTTCCCCGAGTCCCTTTCCGTTGACCGCCGCCGGGCCCTTATGGCCGCCGTGGCTGCCAAATATCCCGCCGAGGCCGCCTCTGTCTACGAGTGCCCCATCTGCATTGTGGAAAGCGAGATCCACATGGTCCAGGCCCTGGAGGACGTAAAGGCCAACGGCTGCAACGCCCTGGTGGTCTACCTGGGCAACTTCGGCCCGGAGATCTCCGAAACCCTGCTGGCCAAGCATTTTGACGGCCCCAGTATGTTCATCGCCGCTGCCGAGGAGAGCGGCGACAACCTGATCGGTGGCCGGGGCGACGCCTACTGCGGTATGCTCAACGCCAGCTACAACCTGAAACTGCGGGAGATCAAGGCCTACATCCCCGAAAGCCCCGTAGGCGACGCGGAGGACTGCGCGGACCGCATCCACGAGTTTATCCCCATCGCACGGGCCCTGGTGGGCCTCAAGTCCCTGAAGATCATCAGTTTCGGCCCGCGCCCCTTAAACTTCCTGGCCTGCAACGCCCCCATCAAGCGCCTGTATGACCTGGGGGTGGAGATCGAGGAAAACTCCGAACTGGACCTGTTCGAGGCCTTCCACAAGCACAGCGGAGACCCCCGCATCCCGGCGGTGGCCAAGGAAATGGCCGCGGAGCTGGGCGAGGGCAACAAAAAGCCCGAAATCCTGGAGAAACTGGCCCAGTACGAACTTACCCTGCTGGACTGGGTAGAAGAGCACAAGGGCTACCGCCAGTACGTGGCCCTCACCAGCAAATGCTGGCCCGCTTTCCAGACCCAGTTCGGCTTTGTGCCCTGCTATGTCAACGCCCGGCTCACCGGCCGGGGCATCCCCGTGTCCTGCGAGGTGGACATCTACGGCACCCTTTCCGAGTTCATCGGCACCTGTGTTTCCGGCGATGTGGTGACTTTGCTGGACATCAACAACACCGTGCCCAAAGATATGTACAAGGCGGATATCGAGGGTAAATTCCCCTACCAGTTCAGCGATACCTTTATGGGTTTCCACTGCGGCAACACCTGCTCCACCAAAATCTGCAACCCCACCATGAAGTACCAGATGATCATGGCCCGCAGCCTGCCCGAAGAGGTCACCCAGGGCACCCTGGAAGGGGACATCATCCCCGGCGACATCACCTTCTTCCGCCTGCAAAGCACGGCCGACTGCCAGTTGCGCGCCTATGTGGCCCAGGGCGAGGTCCTGCCCGTGGCCACCCGCTCCTTCGGCGGCATCGGTGTGTTTGCCATCCCGGAGATGGGCCGGTTCTACCGCCATGTGCTCATCGAGAAGAACTACCCCCACCACGGCGCCGTAGCTTTCGGCCACCACGGCAAAGCCCTGTTCGAGGTGTTCAAGTTCCTGGGCGTGGGCGATATCGGATACAACCAGCCCAAAACCCTGCCCTACCCCTCCGAAAACCCCTTCGCCTAAGATCCCCCTTCGCTGGCGATCCCCCCAATCCCTCACAGCCCCTCCTACCCCATTATCCCATCAACCGCCCGGTTAATTCCCATCCCATACGCCCCGTGCGTTTGATCCCAACCTCCCATCCCTCATAGCCCCTCCCACCCCATTATCCCATCAACCGCCCGGTTAATTCCCATCCCATACCCCCCGCGCGTTTGATCCCCACCTCCCATCCCTCATAGCCCCTCCCACCCCATTATCCCATCAACCGCCCGGTTAATTCCCATCCCATACCCCCCGCGCGTTTGATCCCCACCTCCCATCCCTCATAGCCCTTCCCACCCCATTATCCCATCAACCGCCCGGTTAATTCCCATCCCATACGC